>JBLIRS010000004.1:0-26909 GCA_049472415.1 bacterium
ACCCGCAAGTTTGTGAAAATACTTGCTTCACCAAAGTATGGATACGGGAAAAACCTGAATCCATGCATAGATTGTAGAATTTTAATGTTGCGTGAGGCAAAATCATACATGGAAAAAATAGGGGCTGATTTTGTCTTTACAGGTGAAGTTTTAGGACAAAGGCCAATGTCTCAGAGAAGGGATCTCCTGAGGATTTCGGAAAAGGAATCCGGACTCGAAGGGGTTCTTCTGAGACCTTTATCAGCCAAACTGCTTAATCCGACAAAAGTGGAAGATGCCGGTTTAATAGACCGGGAGAAATTGCTTGATTTAAAAGGAAGATCGAGAAAAAGACAGATTGATATGGCTAAGGATTTGAATTGGAATGATTTTCCTACCCCGGGCGGAGGCTGTTTATTAACTGATAAAGCCTTTGCAAATAAATTGAAGCCTTTTTTAGAAAAGGGGATAACAGATCCTGATATCTTAAAATGGTTAAGGATCGGGAGGCATTTTATTCTTCCTTGCGGGACAAGGATTGTTGTTGGACGAAACCATATTGAAAATACCGCGATCCTGGATATGGCAGGCAAGAATGATACTTTGATAAAGACCGTAACAGTTCCGGGCCCGGTGGCCATAATCCTTGGCCAGCCATCAGAAGAGACACAGAGATTGGCTGCTTCTTTAATGGCGGGTTATAGTGACTTTAAAGGTCCGGATCAAGTGGAAGTTGCACTGGGTAAAGGGGGGGATTTCATAAAAGCATTCAAGGTATATCCCTTAGCGAGAAAGGATTCAGAGGTATATAAAATTTGACGAAACAAGGCTCAGAGAGAAAATATGTCCTTTCCGGCATAAGATCATCATTAAAAGGGGGTCTTATACTTGTTTTCACCTTCCTTCTCTTTTTTCCAGGATCCTCTTTCTTGGTTTTTGCAAAGGATATCGGTACAGAAGAAAACCTTGCCAATGCCTCAAATGACTTTCAAAATGGTCATTTTGACAAGGCATTGAAGACGGTCGAATCGGTTATAGAAAGGTATCCAAATGCCCCTGAAGCTTTGGATGCCTTTCCCAAAAGTACATCATGGACCAGGGTTATTTACCTTAAGGCATGGGCATTATATATGAGCGGCCAGTATAAAAAGGCGGTCGATTTTTTGCTCAGCCGGCCTGAATATACTTCCGCCCTGGGACTGCAAAATATCGATCCCTGGATAAAGGCAGAGGAAGCCATGTTGAACTGGGATTATGAAAAATCGATTGCCATTTTCAGAGAGATAATCGATGACCAAAAATGTGATCCGAATGGGAATAATTATTGGCTTGCGCATTTAAGGCTTGCTGAGTGCTTGATGAAGTTATGGAAATTTCAGCAAGCCCATAAAATTTTGAGGTTGATCGAAAAAAGCAATGCAGATGAAGATTTAAAGATTTATGCTCTTCTGGAAGAAGGTGAGGCCTATCTGAATCAAGGATGGTTTGCCAAGGCTAATGAAACATTTTCATCCCTTACCCGGTCATATCATGAAGGTCCATACGGGGATAAGATTCTTTTCCTTACCGCGCAGTCTTTTCTGCATTTGAAAAAGTGGAAGGATGCAGGGGACCTTTTTTATTCTCTTACAATCAAATATCCGGAAAGTGCGTATCTGGAGGAAACGGAATGGAGAATAGCTGAAACCTCATATGAGCAATGTGATTTTCAAAAGTCTGTTGAGTTATTAAATATTTTTGTAAAAAATTATCCCAATTCCTTTTTTTCAGATAAAGCACTTTACATACTCGGATGGAGTTATATATATTTAGAAGAATTCTCTAACGCCGAAAATACCTTTAAAAGGCTGTTAAAGGATTATCCGGAAGGAGATTTGTCGGCACAGACGTATTTTGCGTTGGGCCGGATTCATTTTAATAGAGGTCAATATGAAAGCGCCGGCGATTTTTTTCTCAACGCTGAAATCCATGCGAAGGATAAAGATCTCATACAAAAGGCGAAGTTTTTTATGGCATTAAGACATTTCTGTTTAAAGGATTATACTCAAGCCGGAAAGGGTTTTAAGGAGATCCTGGAGGAAGGGATCGATAGGGAGAACAAAAGCGCGCTTTTATTTCTGGGATGGACATCCATGGAAGAGGGAAGGTATAAAGAAGCCGGCAGTTCGTTTAAAAAATTCCTTGAAACAACCCCCGTTTTCTTTTATTCGGAGGTAAGATTGCCTCTTATATGGCGTCTGGCAAAAAACGCTTATCTTTTGGGTGATTATGAGGGAACCTGGCATTGGATTGATCTTATATTTTGTGAAGCTTATGAGACTCCGTACCACAAGCCGGCAAAGGCCCTGAGATTGCAATGCCTCCTTGATTCAAAGGATTATAAGGGGTATCTTGAAATGTCCGCCCCGTTTCTGGATCAAAACCCGGGATCGGATTCAAATCTTTCCCAGGATTTTGCAAGGGCGGATATGCTGGGAAAAAAAGGTGAATTACGCCTGGCCGCTGGGCTTTATAAAGATCTTTCCGTCAAATATGCAACCTTTGCCGGAGAGATCGATGCCTTATGTGCGCTTGGAATGATAGAAAAGGCTCAGGGACTTTATAAATCAGCCCTTAGAACCTATGCTCACGCCATTGAACGCTGTTCGGATAGCAGGAACGAACTAAAAATCCATCAGGCTATGGGAGAGATCTTATTTAAGGAAAAGGCATATGGCTTTGCCGCACGTCACTTTAAAAAAGCGTTTTCAGCAGGAGCAAACGATGCCCTCAGGGCAAAGACATCTCTTTTTCTGGGATTGATTAATAGTATACAGGGGCAAAAGGAGATCGCACATCAGAGATTCAGGGAATTTTTTGCAGGCAGCACCCTGGATGAGATGTCAATAACTGAAAAGATGGATTTAGGCTTATTTCTGGAGGATGCAGCCGAGTATTCTTTTGCCATAAATGTTTTCCAAAAGGTGATTGAATCAGAAATAGATAAAAAGAAAAAGGCCGAAGCCCAATTTTGGATAGGTGAGTGTTATCAAAAAATGGGGGATCTTAAAAAGGCGGTGCAAGAATATCTTCTTGTGGCCCGGCTTTATCCGGATGCAGGGATATGGGGTATTACCGCAAGATTTAAATCTGCCGAAATCTATCGGAAAACGGGAAATCTGACAAAGGCCCTTGCATTATATAAAAACGTGGAGAAGCTTGGAAAAGGAGAATCGTACGGCCAGTTTGCAACCAAGAGGATTAATGAGATAGAAAAATTGGTTGAAAAGAAGAAGAAAGGAGGAGTTATTTAATGAGGTTACGAAAAAAACAAATCGAGTCCATATCTGAAAATATCGTTGAAGAGTTATTACGGGAAAGCTCTATAACATGTAATGATGTTGAGGAACTAAAGGCCTCTATTAGAAGGCAAATTACTGAGGACCTCATGATTGAAGATAAACTGAATGAAGAGGTGAGAAAAATACTGGATGAACATTCCTCTCAGATTCGCCAGGGCAGTATCGAATATCATAAAATGTTCAGGTTGGTGAAGGAAAAATTGGCGAGGGAACGTAAGATTATTCTTTAAATATTATTTAATAATATTAATAACAACAAGGAGGTGATCATGAGATTAAGCAGATCAAAAATTAACCATCTATCACATATTATTATCAAGGCATTAGAAGAGGACCCCAATATTGAAATATTTAAGGATTCCAACCAGGTACGTCTGGATATAGTAAGGATCATAACACGGGAATTGAAGGTTGAAGAAGAGGTCGATGAGATCGCGCGAAGAAAACTATCATCTTACTCCAGAAAGATTCTGGAAGGAAGTCAGGAGTGGGATGTCCTTTATCAAAAAATATTTGAAGAAGAAATGGATAAACGTGGTAAATAGTTTTTAAGGTTTTACGTTTTTTGTTTATTATGGTAATCTAAAAATAATGGCTTATGATAAATAGTAATATAAAAAAATAATAAATTTATCTTTTTGTACCGATTACCCATGTATTGCGGTCTTGAAAATTTTTTAAAGAAAGAAATAACCCGTAAACAATTTTTGAAGGCCTTTTCTCAAAAAGCCTTATTCGGTTTATGCATTGCAGGAGCTTTTTCTCCTTCCTGCGCAACAGCCTGGTCATTTTTAAATAAAACGGGTGAGCAGGATAAGACTTCTCTGGTAGAAGCCCAATATTATAAAAAATTAGAGGGGAAAGAGATCCAGTGCCTCCTCTGCCCGCATAAATGCGTTGTTTCTAAAGGCGATAGGGGAGAATGTGGTGTCAGGGAAAACCGTAATGGAACTTACTATACCCTGACTTTTGGCCGTCCATGCGCCTTGCATGTAGACCCTGTTGAAAAAAAACCCCTTTTTCATGTCATGCCGGGCTCCCGGGTTTACTCTTTAGCAACGGCCGGATGTAATTTCAACTGCCTCTTTTGCCAGAACTGGCAGATATCGCAGGCCCTACCGGAAGAAGTGAAATACGAAAATCACTATCCTGATGAAATCGTCAGGATGGCTATGGATATGGATTGCCCTTTGATTGCCTATACCTATTCGGAGCCCACTATTTTTTTCGAGTATATGCTGGCAATAGCGAAGAAGGCACATGATAAAGGACTTATCAATACCTGCCATTCGAATGGATTCATTAATCCTGAACCTTTATCGGAATTGTTGAAATTCATGGGTGCTGCAAATATTGATCTTAAGGGTTTTACTGAAGAATATTATTCACAGATATGCGGAGGAAAATTAGAGCCTGTTTTGAAGTCTCTTAAACAAATAAAAAAAGGAGGCATTCACCTTGAATTGACAAACCTGGTTGTTCCTTCCAAAAATGATAAAATGGATGATATAAAGAAAATGAGTAAATGGATAAGTAATGAATTAGGGCCGGATGTCCCGCTCCATTTTTCCAGGTTTTATCCCAGGTATAAGCTGCGCAATATTCCTCCCACCCCTGTTGAAATCCTTGAAGAAGCCAGGGATATCGCCATGCGGGAAGGCCTGCAGTTCGTTTATATCGGGAATTTGCAGCCGGGTCATAAAGCGGAAAATACCTATTGTCCCAACTGCAAGAAGATTGTTATAGAAAGAAGAGGATATATAGTTGAGAGAAATGAATTAAAAGGAGGGAAATGCCCAAATTGCAATCAGCCGATCTCAGGCCTCTGGGGGTAATATACCGAAATAGTAATTATGTATAAACAATTTTAAAATTTACAGGGTCCCGGATATTATGTCTAAAAGATTTTTTATGATATTTTTTTTGATTTGCCTTTGGGTTGTCATATCTTCCTTTGGTGTTTCAGCACAGATAGGTGTGGAAGTCTTGATTTATACAGGCAAGATTTCAGTGACAAGTAAGAATGAGACATCGACTATCTATACGATGCCCCAGGAAGTAACGGATCTCCATGCCAATACAATCATAGAATGCATTGACGGAGTGGCAATTTTTAGGATCGGAGAGGTCCAGGTTGTCCTGGAGGCAGGGGATAAACTTCAGCTCTCATCGACGGAAGATAAAAAAAAGTTTAATATGATATGTATATCCGGAGAGATTGAAGCAATGTGGAGAGAAGAATTTTTCAAATTATCCCGGGCACAGGTGTTATGTCTCAGCAGTGAAGGAATACCTGTTATTGACCAGGCAGAGGGTATTGTCTCCCCGGAGTCGGTTGCAAAAAGCAAACAAACACCATCTGCCATAACACCTCCCGATCCTGATGAAGCCATTTATACAAGTTCTCATCTCTGATAACTTTCGAGGTGACCTGAGCTTTTACAAGGTATCCGATTAAAATGTCAAAATGCGTAATTTGCAGAAATAGAAAAGGAAAACGTTTTTGTCTTGAGCAAAACGGGATGATCTGCGCCCCTTGTTGCGGAAATAGGATCTATAGCAAAGCGAATTGTCATCAGGATTGCGTTTATTTAAAATCAAGTCAGGATTTTAAAAAACAGAAGGATAATGACAAGGGTGCTCAAGAGGATTTTGAAATAAATATTGATTGGCCGGTAATAAGACTCATGGAAAAAAATATTTATGATCGTTTAAAAAACGATATTTATTATGAGGACCGGGATATACTCCTGGGCATTGAAAGAAAGATCAAAGCCCTTGAACAGCCCGATATCCCGCGGGAGATTTTGCTTAACCGCTCAGGGGTTATAGAATCCGTATTGGATGATATGATAAGAAATATTCATATGGAGGAGGGTGTCGATTTTCCTGATGAAAGAATACTTCACGCATTGCGCTCTCATGCCCGTTTAGTAAGACACGAAGGGAGCAGCAGAAAGGGAGGACACCGTTATATAGACATTCTAAAGAACAGGATAATAGAGATCGAGGAGCGAATTAAAAAGGAGAAATCAAAAGAAGAAAAAGGACCGGATCATCCGCTCATAACCCTCCCTTTCGGCTAATAGGTCAAGATGAATGGTAGCAAGGTCATCAAGTTGAAAATCAGCCGGTTTTTTCCCTTCCCGTTTTCTTGCATTCAGAGTTTTTATATATTTCCCGCATTTTTCACAAACACAAACCCTGTCCTTTTCCTCCTTTATTTCTTCTTCATCCAGAGAGAAATAGTTCAAATCCTTTTGATCTGTATTGTGACAATAAGGACATTTGATTCTGGGGTAAGCCCAGGATGTATCACACCATGAACATATGAGATTTCTTCTGCCCTCTTCCCCTTCAATATATGCCAGAAAGGGATATGAACCGCATATGGGGCAATAGGATTGAGACCAGATTGATTCTTCGGAGGGAAGGTAAGAATTAAGTGCATTGCCATAGGCATTACCAAAGGGCTTAAGGCTGTTCCTTATTAAAAACCCGACGATGTCTCCGTTTTTTTCTTTTTGATTCGGTTCCCCTCTTGCACCCTCATCCCCTTTTAAGGTTGATAATGCCAATTTCCGGATATCGAGTTCCTTGTTTTCAACCTTTTTCAATATCTCAAGGATCTTCGATTGCAAAGGTTTCCGCTTTTCGGCTACAGTTATCGAAATCTTTTTAAATACATCTTTGAATTGATCAAAAGGTATGGCTATTTCTGATTTTTTAAGAAGAGGGAATCCCTCTTTGAGCTTAATATTTATAAGTTCAGGGGTTAATTTAGGAAAGATGGGATCAATTTCGGGCTGTATATTTTTCTGTTCCATAAAAAGTCCATATCCAAACAACACTATTTCCCGCAATTGTGGATATCTATTTATAAGAATAATAAGGGATTCAGGGATTTTTTTGTCTGGCATATGCATATTATAAGTGTATTATTAAAGAAATTTTTCTAAATATTATATCAATCAATGCCCTGTAACAGATAAATAATCAAATACTCAAAAGATGAACCAAAAATTTATCATATGCGTTTTTATAAGTCAATTCTAAGCTGGTTTTTTTATCGATGAGTTAGGCATGAATCTTGCTAATTTTTCTTAATTGTCTTCTACAGAAATTCTTTAGAAGTAAAGGAAATATTCAACTATTTATATGCTAATAAACTGAAAACCCCCTGTCCCCGGTGTTGACTTGGTATGTATGATAAGCTATACTTAAATTAAATTGTTTACAAAAATCAAATAGTTTTGGAGGTTTTAATATTGTCTCTGCCTGAAAACAGATTAGGAGACCTTTTGATCAAAAAAGGGCTTCTCACCAAGGAAGATTTGGGCAAAGCCATTGAGCAGCAATCTCATACAGCCGAAAGACTGGGCAAGGTGCTCATGGATCTGGGATTTATCTCGGAAGACGATCTTTATAAGACACTTAGCGAGCAACTTCATATACCATTTTTGTCGAAATCCGATTATCCTGAAACTCCCCTACTGGATATAGACTTTTCACTCAAGTTTATGCGCCAGTACAAATTTTTTCCTTTGGAGATTAAGGACAAAACCCTGAGCGTGGCCATGAGCGATCCCATAGATCTTTACACAATTGACGAACTGAGACTTTTTACAAAATGCAAAGTGCGTGTATATGTCTCAAAGGAATCGGATGTGCTTGCAGCCATAGAGCAGCGTTATGGGGGCGGCGCTACCACCATGGAAAAAATCATAGAGGATATGGCTGAGGAAGAGCTGCAACTTCTTGCGTCCGGAGAAGAGGAAGATATCGATCACCTCAGGGATATGGCTTCTGAGGCACCGGTAATAAAATTGGTGAACCTGTTTATTTCCAGGGCCATAGAAGATGAAGCCAGCGATATACATATCGAGCCTTTTGAAGACAGGCTTGTGGTAAGATTCAGGGTCGATGGAATATTGCACGATATCGAATCGCCTCCCAGACGTCTTCAGGCGGCTATCATTTCCAGGGTTAAAATCATGGCAAATTTAAATATCGCGGAAAGAAGGCTGCCCCAGGACGGAAGGGTGAGATTAAGGGTCGCCGGGAAGAAGATAGATCTGAGGGTTTCTTCGGTGCCAACCCTTTATGGCGAAAGTGTGGTCATGAGGATTCTGGACAGAGGCAGTATACTTCTCAGCATTGAGGACCTTGGATTCCCTACTGATAAGTTGAAGGATTTCGCCCGATTGATCCGTAAACCACACGGGATCATATTGGTTACGGGGCCTACAGGAAGCGGAAAGACAACCACCCTTTACGCGGCCCTGGAGAAAATTAATTCGCCCGACAAGAAGATCATCACTGTAGAGGATCCTGTGGAATACCAAATGAGCGGGGTCAATCAGATTCAGGTTAATCCTAAGATTGGTCTTACCTTTGCCAGCGGTATGAGATCGATCGTCCGCCAGGACCCGGATATAATGATGGTAGGCGAAATAAGGGACAGGGAAACAGCGGAGATTGCTATTCAGTCCGCATTGACAGGACACCTTGTCTTTTCAACCCTGCATACCAACGATGCGCCCGGCGCCATAACCAGGCTTTTGGATATGGGAGTTGAGGGTTACCTCGTTGCTTCATGTCTGGAGGGTATACTTGCCCAGAGGCTGGTAAGGGTAATTTGCAAAGACTGTAAACAGCCCATTGTCCCGGAAAAAAAGGTATTGGAGCAAATGGATTCCCATGCCAAAGATATCAAGCTTGCGTATCGAGGAAAAGGATGCGAGGTGTGCAAATTTACGGGATATCACGGGCGAAGCGGTATCTTTGAACTCTTGACCGTTACTGAACAGATTCGCGGGATGATTCTGGAAAAGACCGGTGCAAATGTTTTAAGACAAAAGGCCATTCAGCAGGGTCTCAAGACTTTGCGAGATGATGGATGGGACAAAGTAAGACGGGGGGTTACAACTATCGAGGAGGTCCTGAGGGTGACACGCGAAGAAGAATTGGTTGGGCTCATGGAGGAATAATATACGACTATGGCCGTATTTGTCTATAAAGCTGCTGATAAAACAGGTAATATTATTTCGGGGAGCATGGAGGCCAAGGATAAGGCCATGGTTATAAGCAGGCTTCAGGCTTCTTCCTTTTTCCCAATAAAGATCGAACAAGGCGCGGGTACACGTGCTTCTTTTTCGGAACGTGTCAAAGGCAGGCGACTACTTGAAAGGGTCAACAATAAAGATATACTGGGTTTTACCCAGCAATTGGCAACATTAACTGGTTCGGCTGTTTCACTCGACCGGAGCCTTTCCATACTTAAACAATTGGCCACAAAAGAGAAATTATCTTCCATCATTGATGATATCTATAAAAATGTCCATGGAGGGAGCCTTTTTGCCGATGCCCTGGCCCAGCATCCCAAACATTTCTCAAAACTTTACATAAACATGGTTAAAGCGGGAGAAGCCGGAGGGGTCCTTGAAGCTGTGCTTGCCAGACTGGCGGAATTTTTGGAAAGCGCCAAGGAGTTGAGAGACAATATAATAAGCGCGCTTATTTATCCGATAATCCTGACCGTAGTCAGTGGCCTTGCTGTGGCAATAATCATGATTTTTGTAATCCCTAAATTTAAAATGATCTTTATGGATATGGGGCAGTCCTTACCTTTGATAACTCAGGTGGTGATTGGTTTTAGTCAGGGGATTAAAGATTACTGGTGGCTGATATTGGGAGCTTTGGCTGTTATTTACTACTTTATAAAACGATATATCAATACATCTAAGGGTAGATGGAATTGGGACCGGATGAAACTGAATATGCCCATCTTGGGAGATCTCGTTCAAAAGATAGAGATAGCCCGTTTTACAAGGACATTAGGGACCCTTATTCAGAGCGGTGTTCCAATACTTCAGGCAATGAATATAGTTAAGGATATCGTTGGCAACACAATTGTCTCCAGGGCTATCGGTAATGCTCAAAGCAGTATAAAGGAAGGGGAGAAGATATCGGAGCCCCTTAAGGAAAGCGGTGTTTTCCCACCATTGGCCGTTCACATGATCGATGTGGGGGAAGAGACCGGGCAACTGGAAAACATGATGTTTAAGGTTGCTGATACGTTTGAGGTTGAAGTGCGGACTGCTGTAAAGAGATTGGTAGGACTTTTGGAACCGGCTCTTATACTATTTATGGGATTTATCGTGGGTCTTTTAGTAGTTTCCATGCTTATTGCCATATTTAGTCTCAATGAAATGCCATTTTAGTATTTTTCGGGTGAGATGCAACTATCCCTTATCCGTTTGATTGAACAATTTGTCTAAAAATATAAAATAGTTAATTGATTTTGACCTAAAAACCAAAATTTTTAGGAGGGTATAATGGTAAGAAAAGAATGGGAAGATTTGCAATTGATATCTCAGAGAGGTTTTACCCTGATAGAACTCCTTGTGGTTATGATAATCATAAGCATGTTGGCAGCGTTAGTCGGGCCGAGGGTTTTCAATAAATTGGGCAAAGCGAAGAGACAGGCAGCGGAAGCACAAATCTCCCAATTAGAGGCTGCTTTGGATATTTATCGCCTGGATACCGGGCATTATCCGGAGAATCTGGATGCTCTGATCAGCCGGCCACCCGGGGAAGATCTCTGGGATGGCCCCTATCTGAAAAAAGGGCTACCAAAAGACCCCTGGAAAAATGCTTATGTCCTTGTTAAATCGGGTGATGAAGCTCACGTGAAGTCCTATGGTGCAGATGGTCAGGACGGCGGAGAAGGGGACAATGCGGACATACCGTCTGATTCTGAGATAGGGGAAGGCGAAGTAATTCCATCCGGTTAATTCGCTTGGCATTAGAGTATTAAAAAACATTACTGGAGTTTTATGAAAAATACCAATAATTATATTGGTGGCTTCACCCTGATTGAAATGCTCATTGTCATAGCTGTTATGGCCATTGTGGCAGCACTTGCAGCGCCTCGGGCATGGAAAACGATGGCCAATTTGAGACTTCGGACGGCCGTGCGAAACTGTTCGGCGGTAATGAGATATGCTAAAAGCGTTGCGATAAGCACCCAGAAAGACCAGAAGATCATCTTTATGCTCAACAGTAATGATGATCCTAATATAAAGGATTACTATACATTTCAAAAGGTGAGCCGGCCTTCCGGAAACGAAAATAAGGAGACGGAAGATACAACTGATGAATATGAAGAAGATCTGAGAGAAAAAACAGAGCTTAAGCGTGAGGGGAAAAAAAAGGTATTGGATGCAGGAATATCTCTGAGTTGGAGAGACAATCCGGATAGCGACTGGGAAGAGGAAGGGGAGCATGAAATAATTTTTTACTCACGCGGTTTTGCTTCAGGGGGTGAAATAAGGTTCTCGTTTTTAGATGATGATAGAAGGGCTTATATCCTGAATATAGATCCTGTGACCGGGCGGGCGCAGACCTCCGTAGAAAAGGAATAGTCTGTCATGTTCGATTTCTTTGAAGACAAAAAGGGATTCACGCTACTTGAAATTATGGTAGCAATGGCCATAATGTCAATAGCTCTGGTGACTGTAATTCAGCTTTTTTCAGGTGCTTTGCGATCAGCCAAGGTTTCCCATGACTATTCATTGGGTGTTATTTGCGCTAAAGAGAAGCTGGATGAAGCACTTGCTGTATCCACTCTGAATGAATTCGATGAACTGGAAAAAACAGGCGAGTTCGAAAGTGAAGAACTGAAGGGTTATCGATGGGAGATCACGGGACCGGATGAGTATCAGATACCCGAGGGGTTGGCATTGGATGTTGAAGAAGAAAGCGGGGTTCCTGGTGATTTGCCTTTTAAATTATATCAGATTGGTGTCACCATAAAATGGGCATCAGGTTTGCATGAAAAAGAGATAAGTTATAAGACATTGAAGATACTGGAGGAAGAGGATTAAAGTTTATGGTGTTTTAAAAAGGCGGGAAACAGGATTTACCTTACTCGAATTGATGATATCCATTACTATTCTCTCACTTATTATGGGAGTAATACTGGGAGCCATGCGTCTAGGAACCAGAGCATGGGAAGCCGGGGAAAAAAGGATAGACCGATTACAAAGGATGAGGATAACGTATGATATCATCTCCGAAGATATAAAATCCATACTGCCTTCAGGAATAAAAAAAAAGAGTGATCAGGGAAGTCAATACATATGTCCGAAAGGAAAGGGCTGCAGTCAGAAAGCCGCTTTGTTCATCGGTGAAAGTGACAGAATAAAGTTTGTGTCGACAAATCCGGGTCTTCATTCCAGTTTAAATAAAAGTAAATATCGTGTGGTAAGTTATTATTTGGGTCAGACTCATGACTCAGACCATAAGGGTGTTGTTATGGAAGAACGGGCGTGGCTTTTCCCCGATTTTTTCCGTTTTGAAACCTTATGCAGTATGTGTGAAACTGAAGAAGATGAATTTGAAAATGAGACATTTATACATTCAATTTACCCGGATGTTACTGAGCTTACCTTCAGGTATTACGGAACCCATGATGGTGATGAGGAGCCTGACTGGTATGAGACCTGGAATACTATGGAAGATCTGTGTTCCTGTGATCCTGGAATGATCCAGGATTCTTTGCCCGAAAAGGTGGAAGTCAAGATGAGACAGCCGAAGATTATGGGTTCCGACGAGGACGAAGAGCTGGGGGAGGTCGTATTTGTAGTGGATATTGAGGCAGTACAACAAAAGGACTGATTTTTAAACAGCTAAAATATTGCGGTTTTCATAAGTTATAAGGGATAAGCGTTTGAGATATAATATTTTCAGTGGGATTAGAGAGAAAAAAGATACGTTCCTTAAAATAGGTGACCAGGGGATAGCCCTGATGATGATACTCTGGATTTTAATCCTTTTGGATATTATTGTCCTTCAATTTGCGGCATCCATGAGAACAGAGGTAGAAATTACAAAGAATTTCAGGGACAGGATGGAAGCTTATTATCTTGCCAGGGCAGGAATGGAATTAGCCCGTTTTGAGCTTATGTATGTGGCAAGCGTTGCAAAGAGTTTTCCAATTGATAAAGGTAACGGAATGATCGATTTCAGGGCGGGAAAGACAGAAAGGGATTCAAATCCCCAATGGAAGAGGCAGGTTTCTTTGGGGCAGGGGGCATTTAATATTGATTACCAAGTGCTTGAAGATAAATATGATCTCAATTATCTCGCTTCTCAAGCAGGTGAAGGAGATCTGGAAAAAGTTCTTGAGGAATGCGGAGTAGAGCCCTTAAGCTCCGAGATGAGTATGATCAAGCGGTCTATCATGGACTGGGCTGATCCTGATCATAATCTTTCCGGCCCGGATATCGGGGCAGAAGATGATTGGTATAAGGATAACTGGGAAGGATATGAGTGCAAAGACGACCGTTTTTATTCGGTTGAAGAATTGGCACTCATAAGAGGATTGAGACCTGAAAAGGGGGATTCCGAGGAAGAAATAGAAGAGAAGAAAGGGATTTTGAGCCGGCTCTATGATCTTGTGACAGCTCATCCATTTATTACAAATAAAAAGATTAATAGAAATGTAGCGACAAGACAGGTGCGGGGAATAAAAGATGATGATGAGAAGCTTGATGCAGACGATAAGTCCCTGGCGGAAAATATCCCCGTAGATCAAATGAGGCCAAACTACTACGAGGTCATAACAACCGGATGGGTTAAGGGCAGCCTTGCAGAAAGACAAATCAGGGCTGAATTTAAAATAACGGCGCCCAAGCAAATCCAGCTTTTTTCCTGGACGGATAACTATATACCCCTTAAGGAAACGGATCCTAATCAAGGACTTGAAGGAGACGTACCAATTATTTAGACGGAGAAATAATGGATCTACTTAAAACCGTGTGGTTTTAGAGTAGTTAATGAGACTTGCTAAATGCTACAAGGTGATTATTCAAACAGAATAAGGAAATTGTAAGAGAGAAAAAAGAAAAATGTTTTATTTACAGCAAAGCATAGGATTGGATTTCCGTGAGGACACTCTTAGGGTGGTGGTACTCGGGAGGACCATCAAAAAGGATCTCCTGATTGATTATTTGATCAAGAGGTATGCCGCCATTACGGATAAAACCCGCGAAAGTGAAGTTATCGATGAAATGGTTACGGATCTCAGGTCCTTCCTGGCCGGACGTCCTCGGCCTCCGGAGGTTATTTTAGGGCTTCCCAGGGACAAGGTGATTTTAAGGGAGATCAATCTGCCGATTCTCGAAAAGGAAGAGTTGAAGGAATTGATTTCCTATGAGATCGAACGTCATATTCCGTTGCCTTCCCAGGAGATTTATTATGACTATCAGATCATGGAAAAGGTCTCGGAATCAAAACAAAAAATCATTCTGGGAATTATCCGGAAAGAGGATTTGGATTTCTATCTGACGATCCTGGAAAGGGTCGGTCTCGTCCCAACCCTTGCCACCCCGGTAACCTTTGCCCTTAAAGATTGCCCTGCCTGTATGGATTTGGTCGATAAAAGTCTTAGTCTGATGGTTGATTTCGGTGAGAAGGAATTTGAATTGGCGCTTGTCCGGGGCGATAAATTTCTTTTAAGCCGGAGTATTCCATTTAAAGAGGGTAAGCTGGATGATGATTTCATAATGGATCAAAAGGATATTCCTGAAGAAAAGGAACAAACTGAAGAGGATTCAACCTCCGTAAACAGACAGACAAGGATACTGGGAGACGGTTTGCTTCAAACGGTCGGACAGTGGCTGAGGGCAACTGATCCTCCTTTGAATGAAGACCTGAAAAGGATTGTTTTAACAGGCATAAGTACATATGATTATCCTTTACTGGCTGATTATTTTCATGATCAGTCGGAAATAGATGTCCTGATTCCAAATCCCTTTCACGATTTAACCGAGAAAAAGATACCAGGCCGTATAGTATCCGCTCTTGCCATGGCTACCGGATTGGCGGCGAAGGGATTGAAGGAAAAATTTTCTGATATCAATCTTCTTCCACCTGATATGAGGGTAAGAAGAACATCGCACGCGTTCAGCTTCTCCGTGGTTTTATTGGTTTTGCTGTTTCTTTTGTTCACCGCAACTACTTATACCGGTCTGGGAGAAAATAGCAGTTTTTATCTGCCAAACAGTATGAGACTGAAAAAGGTTACACATGCATCGAATCAACTCCAGGATCAGGTTCGGGAAGTTAAGGATCTATCGCAAAAGATTGATAAGGTCTCTAAAGAAGCGGAAGAGATACAAAACCTGATGATGGGACGTGTGAGCAAATTGGAGATTCTGAAAGAGCTTAGCGTTCTCATTCCGGAAGATGCCTGGCTGGATAAGGTCTTAATTACGAACGAATCGATCGAAATCAATGGTTATGCGGATGCCTCTTCCCAACTCATAGGTATACTCGAGGATTCTCCCTTATTTGAGAACGTCATTTTTCCTTCTACCATTACAAAGAGGGGTGGACAAAAAGAGAGGTTCAGGATAAAAGCGGATATACAGAAGGGCGTTAAGGAATGAGTATAATGGACAAGTTCAATAAAAAGATATGGCTCGTTGCTGGGATATTAGCCGGTTGCGTAGTATTGTATTTTGCGCTTATATATCCCTTTTCCATAAACAAAAAAGTAACGGATGCACTGGAGATTGAAGAGCAGAAGTATAACAGCTATATAAAGTTGATCAGTCAACGACCTAAAAAGGATGCAATTTTGAAGCAGTTGACCCAGAAGAAGGAAAAATATAATAATAAACTTCTTGATCCTGATAAACCGCCCGTAGTGGCAGCCAATCTACAGAATACGCTTAAAGGAATGGCTTCTGACGAAGGAGTTGAAATTATCAGCGAAAAGCAATTATCAATAATCGAACGGAATCCTTTTATCGAGATTCCCATCGAAATTACACTAAAATGCAGTATAACAAAATTGTCAAACCTGATTTACGACATTGAGGATTATAAGAAATTTTTAGATATCTCTAAAATTAACGTAAGGGTTGTCAATATCAGGAATCCTATAGATGTGAGGGCTGATTTGACGGTTTCCGGTTTCATCCTTGCCCAGGATGTATCCAAGGAGAAATAATGTTTAAGAAGATTTTTTGGATAAATATAGGCCTTTTTGTGATTGTCCTTTTGCTTTCTTATAATTTATATAAGATTTGGTCTCAGGTCATAACACAGATAAAATCCCCTCCCGTTCAAATCGAGGTGGAGCAGAAGCCTGAAGATATAGAGCAGGCTAAGGATGAGTGGCCGGATTATACCCCTTCTTCCAGGATGAGTTATACTCCCATAGTTGAAAAGGACCTTTTCAGGCCTGAGAGGGAGGAATGGCAGCCGCCCCCGCCTCCGGAAGAGGAGGAAGTTGAGCTGCAGCAGAGTTCTCCTTATCCGCAATATCCCGGACAACCCCCTCAACCCGAGATGAGAAAACCAACCCTTCACGGGGTTATTATTATCGGTGAATCAAAAAAATATGCAATTATGCAGGGCTGGACCAGAGAAGAACAGACGGAGAGAACCAGAAAAATTCCAATTGGAGGCGGTCAGTTTCGTGAGGTCCCGTTGCCTCCTCTTCCTGGCCAGATAAAACAAGATAAGATAAATGCGTACAGAATCGGGGATTATATTTCTGAGGCGCAGGTGGTAGACATACTGCCTGATAAAGTGGTTATGGAACAGGAAGACGGGGAAAGATACGACATACTCCTGAGAGAGCCTGCTAAATTGGAGACGTGGAAAAACGCATCTTCCGAGGGTGAGATGCCGGGGGGCCCTGGCGCCGAATTCGGTCAACCGGGTGGCCCTCCGTTTCCACCGGGAATGCAACCCTATCCTATCCCTCAGGGTGTGCCTATTTATCCTCAATATATACCTGCTTATCCACTTCCACCGCCTCCTGGCTATATTCCGCCGGGAGTAAGAATCCCTCAGGGGGGAGGCGGGCAGGTCCCCGTGCCTCCGTCTCCGCCGCAACCACAGCAATTACCGGCATTCAAGCCACCGGGATTTCCCACAGGAGGAGCTACGAGTCCTCTTCAGCAGGGTATCCCTGGGCTTATCAAACGATGATCTCTAACGGAGGAAATTATATATGAAATTTTCAATCAGGATGTTCCTTTTATCTTTCCTATTTTTATTGCTGACCTCTTGTGCTGCGCGGCCCAAATACGGTTCCATGCCAAAAGCAGAGTCGCAGCCGATTGTAACGGTCAGAGCGGATTCCTCAAGAAGACGGGTAGATCTGTCTGAAGAGGAAGCTATATCAAAGGAAGTAAAAGGCCCTAGCAGACGCCCGTTGATTTTATCCGAGATTGATCAGGCCTCAGAGAGCGAAAAAAAGGAGGAAGAAGAGGCTAAAAAAGCCGGTATTTACCATGTCTCAGGGAAAAAAAGCAAGGCCATATTCGAGCCGTATGATCCGGAAAAGGCAAGGGAAGAAATATTAAAGCCGGATGAAGAAGGCATCCCAAAAGAAATAAAAGATGAGCTTTTAGGATATAAGGAAGAGGAAGAAGATTATGTGACACTCAATTTTGAGCAGGCTCCCATAGAGCAGATTCTTAATGCCGTTAGTGAGACCCTGGGAATAAATTTTATAATGACTCCAGGCGCCAAAGGGAGCATTACAATGCAGACATCCAAACCAGTGCCTGCATCAGAGCTTTTCCAGATATTACAATCAGTTCTTGAGGTAAACGGCCTGACCCTTATCCCCTCCGGAAGGTATTATAAGCTTGTTGCCGGAAAAGAGGCAAAACAATATCCCATAAAGGTGCTTTCGGGTAAGGAGGGGGAGAGCCTTCCATCAGAGGATAGTTTCATCACTCAGATCATCCCGTTGGATTATATACCGGTTAAGGATATGCAGAGCATTCTTCAGAATTTTTTATCCAAATCTGCTCCTCCGATGATACAGCATGAAGAATTAAACATTCTCATAATTAATGATCTGGCATCAAATATGAAACGATTGTTAAGATTTGTAGAGGAATTGGATAAACCTCTCTACCAGCCAAAAGAGAAGGTATACGTCTATTATGTGGAAAACGGAGACGCAGAAAAACTGGCCACCACACTGACCAGTATTTATAAAGAGCAGGATAAAACAAAGAGATTCCCTTTTTCACCCCTTACAGGAGAAAAGCCTCAACAACAGCCTGATCAGCCCCAACAATTTATTCCTACGCCATATGGGCCTATGCCTGCCCCACAGGAGCAGGAGGTGAGCGGAGAAATAAGAATCACTGCGGATAAGGAGATAAACGCCCTGATCATCGTTACCTCGCCTAGGAATTATCCGGCAGTCTTAGAAACGATCAAGAAGTTGGATATTATGCCCAAGCAGGCCCTTATCGAGGCATTGATCGTGGATGTGACCTTGTCAGACGAGACACAATTTGGTCTGGGATGGTACCTAAAAGGTAATGAGCAGAAATTAGGCGCCAATTTTTCCGGATTTAAGGATATGTCTACTGTTAGTTCCAATAGCTTCGAGGATTTATTCGGATATAGCCTGATAACAGACAGCAAAAATTTCATGGCCTTTATAAGACAACTTAGTGAAGAAAATAATTTGAATGTAGTCTCCAGCCCCTATATCATGGCTTTGGATAACCAGAAGGCCACCATAAATATTACGGAGCAACGTCCTATCAAGAGAATAAATTATGTTGCAACTACAAATGTAGCGGGCTCATATCAAGAGAGTTATGACTACAAAGAGGTTGGAACAAAACTGGATGTAACGCCCAAGATTAATGAAAACAACATGGTGACCCTGGAGCTTAATCAAGAATACAGTGAATTTTCTAAAACAGATGAAATTACCGGTCAGGCGATATATAATAATAGATTAGCCACTTCAAAGGTTGTGGTACGAGATGGCCAGACTATTGTTATCGGAGGGCTCATTAAGAACAAGATTGATAAGACAAAAAGAGGTATCCCCTTCTTTTCCGATATCCCTTTTATAGGAAATCTGTTCGGCCGTACCAGTGATTCATTGGTAAAGACGGAGCTTCTTATATTCATGACTCCTCATGTGATAACAACACAGGAAGAGGCAGAAGAACTTACCTCTAATTTTAAAAATAAGGTTGAATCTTTAAAAGAGATATTAAAAGAAAAAGAAAAAGAAGAAAAAGAAAGGGCAGGAACATAAGAGATAATATAAGTCCTTTCACTTATCTGCTGAATTATCAAATATGAGTCCACCAAAGGATTTGAAAAAGATTTCTCAGGAGATAGAATCCCTCAAAGAACAGATAAGCCACCACGATTGGAGATACTACGTTCTTAATCAGCCTGAGATCTCCGATCAGGAGTATGACCGCTTGATGAAGCGGCTTATTGAGCTTGAAAAGACTTATCCCTCATTAATCACGGATGATTCACCTACCCGGAGAGTCGGCGGGCAGCCCTTGACAGGGTTTTCAACGGTAAGACACAGCATCCCCATGCTCAGCCTGGCTAATACCTATTCCAGGGAAGAACTGAAGGAATTTGACAAGAGGGTTGCCAAAGGACTCCCGGGTGAAGGATACGAATATGTAGTGGAGCTAAAGGTGGACGGGGTCGCGGTCTCTCTGGTTTATGAGGCCGGAAGATTCTTTCAGGGTTCCACCCGCGGAGACGGATTCAATGGTGATGAAATAACGGCTAATCTGAAGACCATTAGAAGTATCCCTATGATACTCAGGCATTCCAGGGAAAAAGAAATCCCTGAAAGGTTGGAGGTCAGAGGGGAGGTTTTTATGGACCAAAACGCCTTTGATCAATTTAATCGAAAGAGGATTGAGGAAGGTGATGAGCCTTTTGCCAATCCAAGGAATGCCACGGCCGGATCCCTAAAGCTTCTGGACCCTGAACAGGTTGCCGTGAGACCACTGGACATTTTTATATATGGATGTGTTGAAGCGGAAGGGCTTTTAGCGACCCATATGGAGATATTAGAGCTTCTGACGGAATTTGGTTTTAAGGTAAATCCCAATCGCCTGCTTTGCACCGGAATTGATCAGGTGATCGAATACTGCGATGTTTGGGAAGAAAAAAGAGACAGCCTCCCTTATGATATAGACGGTATGGTTGTTAAGGTTAATTCATTGAAGCAACAGACCAGGTTGGGGGCCACATCGAAAAATCCGAGATGGGCCATTGCCTATAAATTTCCAGCAAGGCAGGCTACCACTAGGCTTAAGGATATCAGCCTCCAGGTGGGAAGAACCGGAACCATCACTCCTGTTGCCATATTAGAACCGGTTGAGCTATCCGGAACAACCGTCAGCAGGGCGACACTCCATAATGCCGATGAGATCCTGCGTAAGGATTTCCGGATAGGGGACCGTGTAATAATTGAAAAAGGCGGTGAAATAATACCAAAGGTTGTTCAGGCGGTAATAAGCGTTCGTACAGGCCAGGAAAAACACTTTCAAATGCCGGATAAATGTCCCATTTGCAGCGGCAAGGTAATACGCCTGCCTGATGAGGTTGCTTACCGGTGTATAAGCGTTAATTGTCCGGCCCAGGTTGAAAGGGTCATTCAGCATTTCGCTTCCAGGGATGCCATGGATATTGAAGGCCTTGGCCCGGCATTGGTCAAACAGCTTATCTCTTCCGCGTTGATAGAAGATTATGGGGATCTTTACGGATTAAAGGATGCAAGGGAACAGTTGATTCAAATGGAGCGTATGGGTGAAAAATCAGTTGACAATCTCCTCGATGCTATAGAAAAAAGCAAGGACAAGCCTTTGGGGGCCTTTATCTTTGCGCTGGGGATAAGGCATGTGGGCCGTGTGGCTGCGGATGTTCTGGCAAAGCATTTTGGTTCATTAAATGCCCTTTCCAATGCAAGTATTGATGAACTTCTGGCCATTCATGAAATAGGACCCATAATGGCAGAAAGCATTCGTGCCTTTTTTGATTCCGAACGGACACAAAAGGTGCTTGTAAAACTTGAACAATACGGAGCGGGAAGGAGAGAGGAAAAAGACAGGGAAGATCAAATAGTACAAATGCTGAAGGACAAGTCCTTTGTCTTTACAGGCACCCTGGAAAATTTGTCACGTACGGAAGCGCAGGAAATGGTTAGAAAGGCCGGAGGCCAGATTATGACGACAGTGGGCAAAAAAACGGATTATGTAGTTGCAGGGAAAGACCCGGGATCGAAATTTGCTAAAGCGCAAAATCTTGGGATTACGATCCTGAATGAGAAGGAATTCAGAGAATTGCTAAGGATTAAATAGGTGGGTACTGACCTTTAAATAGGGTTGTTTAATCACCAAAGGCTCGATTGCATGCCGGTTGGCGTGATATGGAAGTGGTTATAAGCAAGGCGGGTCGCGATTCTCCCCCTGGGGGTTCGATTAAGATATCCTTCCTGGATAAGATAAGGTTCATATACCTCTTCGATTGTATCTCTTTCCTCGTTAATTGAAGCGGAGAGGGTTTCCACTCCTACGGGACCGCCTTTGAACTTTTCTATTATAGTCAAAAGGAGCTTGCGGTCCATCTTGTCAAAACCTTTCTCATCCACTTCGAGCGCCTTTAGTGCCTCGTCAGCCACCTTTTTATTAATGGACCCATCAGCCTTTATCTGGGCGTAGTCTCTGACCCTCTTCAAAAGGCGATTGGCAATCCTGGGAGTGCCTCTCGATCTTTTGGCTATCTCCGTTGCACCATCCTCGGAAATGGGAATGTCGATTATCCGTGCCGATCTTTTAATAATCAGACATAATTCTTCAGGTTTATAAAATTCCAGCCTGCATATCACCCCAAACCTGTCTCTCAAAGGAGATGTAAGAAGACCGGCCCGGGTTGTTGCTCCTATAAGGGTAAAATTGGGCAGGTCTATTCTTATGGTGCGTGCGCTTGGGCCCTGGCCAATGATAAGATCCAGCTTGAATTCCTCCATCGCGGGATACAGTATCTCCTCAACCGCATGGTTCAAACGGTGAATTTCATCTATGAACAAGATGTCATAGCATTGCAGATTCGTCAGGATTGCCGCCAGATCTCCGGCCCTTTCTATCGCGGGACCTGTAGTGGTTTTGATGTTTGCCCCCATTTCCCTCGCAGTTATATAAGCCAAAGATGTCTTGCCTATCCCCGGAGGACCATGGAAGAGACAATGGTCCAGTGCCTCCCCCCTTTTTCGGGCAGCCTTGATAAAAATAGAGAGGTTTTCCTTAACCTTGTTCTGTCCGATGTATTCTTCGAAATCCCTTGGACGAAGACTGAAATCCAGTCCAATATCCTCTTCCTGTAATGTTTTATCAATCAGCCTGTCGTTTTCTTTATCTGTCATAAGATCCCTTTTTTTCGTATAATTTCAGTAATAAACACACTAAGATTATAAGATAATCATTTGCTAGAATGCAAATGTCACAAAGATTTATTTTGTGATCAGATCGAGTGAATATTTAATAATACGGCTTAACGAATGAAAAGATTCACCTGATGAAAGGCACGCACGAACCGTTCTTTCTGCTTTGTTTTTCGGATAGCCGAGATTAATAAGAGCCGAAACAGCATCCGAAAAAAGGGATTCCTTGTCTCCGGTCGTAGTCTCATGAGAAAGAACGGGTTCGGGTATATCTGTGTAGGGAATTTTATCCTTCAGCTCCAGGATCAGGCGTTTTGCCGTTTTTTCTCCGACTCCCGGAATGGCGTTGATCAAGCCTGAATCTGCCTGAATTATGGCTGACTTAAGATCGTCAACCGATAATTTCGAGAGGATGTTTCTTGCCAGCTTGGGACCGATTTTACTGACGCCGATGAGTTGTTGAAATAACCTTTTCTCGTCTTCAGAGAGAAATCCGTACAACTGAAGAGTATCCTCACGAACATGGGTATAAGTCAGGAGGGTTGTCTCTTCCCCCAATTCAGGGAGCTTGTAAAAGGTGTTCAGGGTTATAAAAAGACCATACCCGACACCGTGGACATCGATTACTATGTGTTCAGGTGATTTATAGCTCAATATACCCCTGAGATGCGCAATCATTTTTTTATGTTTCCTTTACAGTAGCCCTGTTTCCGTTTGTATGAATGTGGCAGATGGCGACTGCTATGGCATCAGTGGCATCCAGTGAATATCTTTCAAGATTTAAGCGAAAGATATTGCAGAGCATTGATTTAACCTGAGATTTACTTGCCGCGCCATAACCGACTACCGACATTTTAATCTCCCTGGGACTATATTCAAATGCGGGGATTCCGCAAAGGGATATGGTTAAGAGAAGGGCGCCTCTTATGTGGCCGAGGAGAAGCGCGGACCTGGCATTTTGTGCCACAAAGGTTTCTTCAATTGCAGCATAGTCAGGCTGGAATCCGTTAAGTATGTCCCGGAGCTCGGAGCATATTTTTTTTAAACGAAAGGAGAGATTGTCTTTGCTGCAAGTTCTTAAAGTCCCGCAGTCGATTAATTGGTAATCTCCAGAACCGAATTGAATGAGACTGTATCCCGTACAATTGAGCCCCGGATCAAGTCCTAGAACAGAATAAGATGAAGGTCCGGCCATCAGAGGGAATTCATGATTTCTTCGTCGATATCGAAGTTTGCATACACATTTTGAACATCATCGTGATCCTCAAGCGTATCCATCATTTTAAGCATCTGTGCCGCATGCTTTTTGTCGAGTTTTATCGTGGACTGGGGGATCATGGTGACAGATGCCTCTGAAATGGGTATTCCCGCCTTCTCGATGGCCTCCTTGACCGCTTCCATTGAATCCGGGTCAGTCGTAACTTCGAAGGTATCTCCTTCCTGATTGATATCCTCAGCCCCGGCTTCCAGTGCCACTTCCATCAATCTGTCTTCGCTCACTCCCTCGGAAGACAAAATTATCAGGCCTTTTTTATTAAACATCCATGCTACACATCCTGTTTCACCCAGGTTGCCATTATGTTTGGAAAAGATGTGCCTTATATCCGCTACTGTACGATTTTTATTATCCGTAAGAACTTCCAGCATAATCGCCACTCCCCCCGGGCCATATCCTTCATAGGTGACTTCCTCATAATTAACACCGGGCAGTTCTCCGGTTCCTTTCTTGATTGCCCTTGTAATATTATCCTGGGGCATGTTTATAGCCTTGGCATTCTGTATTGCTGTCCTTAGGCGGGAATTAGCTGTAGGGTCCCCTCCGCCAAGTCTTGCGGCAATAGTAATCTCCTTGATCACCTTGCTAAAGGCTTTTCCCCTTTTAGCATCCACAGCCGCCTTTTTATGCTTTATGGAATGCCATTTTGAATGACCCGACATATTTTACTCCTTTTTATTATTCTTCGGTTTTTTCCTTTTTGGATTCTGCAATGATCTTTTCTGCCAGGTGTGCCGGCACTTCATCATAATGTGAAAATTCCATGGAGTATGTTCCCCTTCCACCTGTAAGAGATTTAAGATCAGGCATATATTTCAACATCTCTGCCATTGGGGCCTGTGCCTTGATTTGCTGGGTATGTCCCTGAGTATCCATACCAATAACCCTGCCCCGCTTGGAGTTGAGATCTCCTATTACATCTCCCATGCATTCCTCCGGAACAGCTACTGTCACATTCATTATGGGTTCGAGAAGTACCGGATTACACTCCATGAAGCCTTTCTTGAATCCCATGGAGCCTGCAATCTTAAAGGCCATTTCCGAGGAGTCGACCGAATGATAAGAACCGTCATATATTTTTACCCTGACATCCGTTATGGGATACCCTGCCAGAATGCCTTCTTCCATCGCGCCTACGATACCTTTTTCAACAGCGGGGATATATTGTTTGGGTACGACTCCCCCAACGATTTTATCGACAAACTCAAATCCTCCGCCTCTGGGCAGAGGTTCGATTTCCAGCCATGCATCTCCGTATTGT
This sequence comes from bacterium, assembly GCA_049472415.1. GTDB lineage: Bacteria > SZUA-182 > SZUA-182 > DTGQ01 > JAFGSM01 > JBLIRM01. The sequence goes on from JBLIRS010000004.1 coordinate 25,119, forward strand.
CCCCGTCCGCCGGATTGTCTCTTATACTTACCCTGGACCTTTGTTTTCCCCTTAATTGTTTCTTTGTATGGGACTTTAGGTGTTTTTATGTTTACCTCTGCGCCGAATTTCCTTTTCATCCGGTCCACGGTGACCTCGATATGGATTTGCCCCATGCCTGATATGATAAACTCTTTTGTTTGAGGATCGCGGGAGATTTTAAGAGTAGGATCTTCTTCGCATAATTTATTGAGTGCGGTGCTGATTTTTTCATCGTCGCCCTTTGTTTTAGGCTCAATAGCATAAGAAATAACAGGATTCGGATAGGCTATCGGTTCAAAGATTATCGGTTCATTCTCGGTGCAGATGGTATCCCCGGTAGTAGTGACCTTTAGTTTCGGCAAAGCGGCTATCTCTCCGATGCTAACCTTTGGGGCCGGATGATTATTCTTTCCGTCCAACAGAAAGATCTGGCCTATCTTCTCTTTGCTCTTTTGGACAGAGTTGTATATTTGGGAATCGGAAGAGAGGCTTCCGGAATAAACCCTGAACAATGTAAGTTTACCTGCATACGGGTCAGCGATGGTTTTAAATACGTAAGCCGAAAAAGGCGAATCCAGGCTTCGTTCCCTTGATATTTCTTCACCCTGAGGATTTTTCCCCTTCAGGGGCGGTAGATCCTGGGGTGATGGAAAGAGGTCTATAATCTTATCGAGAAGTGGCTGTATACCTATGTTTTTAAGGGCGGAACCGCATAATACCGGAGTAAACATGCGTTTTCTTACTCCCTCCTTGAGTCCGTTTACTATCTCTTCATCGGTTAAAGATCCTTCTTCCAGATATTTTTCAACAAGACCATCCGAGGTTTCCGCAATGGATTCTATCATCTTGTTTCGATACTCATCTGCAATATCTTTTAATTCCCCGGGGCAGTCTCCCAATTGAAATTCACCCGTCTCATCCCCTTTAAAGATGAGAGCCTTTTGTGTAAGGAGATCCACAAAGCCCTTGAATTCATGCTCTGCTCCTATGGGGATTTGTAATAGAAGAGGGTTCATTCCTTCAATGGCGTTTATCCCTTTAAGTGTTCTGAAAAGGTCGGCCCTTTCCCTGTCCATCTTATTAATAAATATCATACAGGGAATCTGAAAATCTTTGGAAAATCCCCAAACAGTTTCTGTCTGAACCTTTACACCTGATACAGCGCTGATTACAATGATGGCTCCATCCAGAACGCTTAGTGCGGCTTTTGTGTCAGAGATAAAGTTTATATCTCCGGGGGTATCTATTATGTTGATTTTGTGTTTGTTCCAATCGCAGAAGGTGGACGTGGCATTAATGGTGATCTTTCTGTGAATCTCATCAGGATCATAATCAAGGTTGGAGGTATCATCGTCAACCTTTCCCAATCGATTTACACTTTTGGTGTCAAAGAGGATTGCTTCACCCAGTGACGTTTTCCCATCACCGCTATGTGATACGAGCCCGATATTCCTGATCTTTTCTGGTTGATATTCTTTCATACTAAACTCTCCTCATTTTAACCGTCATTTAAATTTTTTTTCGATCGGGGATTGAAATCTTCAAAATTAGATTAATTTAACCCCACATTGCCTATTTTGTCAAGTCTGAATGGGATTTATGTCTAAAAAAGCAAAATGCATTTTACAATTTTCAATTCGCATTTTTTGCACTTAGGTTAATGCTTATGAAGAAGTGCTTAAAATCAGGGGATGGGGACAAAATTGTCGAAATATTCGACAAACTCGTTGATAGAATAAAAAAGCGTCCACCTTAACAATGGCGGACGCT
>JBLIRS010000040.1:0-14787 GCA_049472415.1 bacterium
ATTTTCATTTTGCAAGCTCCAGAAGTCTTACGGAGGAATGCCTGAGAAGCGGCATCTCCGCGATGGCCTATGAGACCCTGGAAGACGCCCATGGCCATCTCCCCCTTCTTACACCTATGAGTGAGATTGCAGGCAAAATGTCCATTCTGGAGGGCGCCAAGTATCTTGAAAGGCCAATGATGGGCAGGGGAATCCTTCTGGGCAGGGTTGCCGGTGTTGAACCTGCCAATGTTTTGATCCTCGGCGGAGGCGTAGTGGGTACTAACGCTGCACGAACAGCCGGAGGATTAGGGGCAAATGTTGTGGTTATGGATATTAACCTCGATCGTTTACGCTATCTGGATGAGATCATGCCTCCGAATGTTTCTACCGTCTACTGCGATCCGCATGCTGTAGAGCGCTATGCCAAAGAAGCCGATCTCGTTGTAGGGGCTATTCTTATCCCTGGAGGCAGGACTCCGCATTTAATAAACCGCGAGATCCTGGGACAAATGAAGAAAGGGGCCGTTTTAGCGGATGTATCTATTGACCAGGGTGGATGTTTTGAAACCAGTCTACCCACAACACACAGCAATCCCATATTCGTTGTTGATGAAGTGGTTCACTACTGCGTTACAAATATGCCCGGAGCCGTTGGGAGAACAAGCAGCCAGGCCCTCTGTAACGCGACTCTTCCCTATTGCCTGGAGCTGGCCCGTCTCGGGCTCGACTCTTTCATAGCGAGAAGTAAAGGACGGGCTGCGGCCCTGAACATGCGGGATGGGAAGATTCTATGCTCTGAAGTGGCTAAAGCGTTTCCTGACTTGCACAGATAATGTTATACTAGTTATTATAGTTCAGTAAAAATGATAATCCTCTTTATCTAGAAAAGGCATACGCTATGACATCGCTTCACCTTATTGATAGCCCATTCCGGCACATATTAAATCGCTCAACGGTTTATGTCGAGGCAGGAAAAGGCCCATATACGAACACCCGTGAGGTTCTTTCTCAGATTGACCTTTCACCCGCTAACGGAAAACGGGTATTGCTCAAACCCAATGCAGGCCGGGTTGCCCCTCCAGGGTCAGGCATTGTTACTAATCCGCAGGTTATAGCCGCTGCTATCGATGCCTTCAAAAAGGCCGGAGCAGATGTAGCTGTCGGAGAAAGCCCCATAGTAGGGGTTAAGGCTCAGGAAGCCTTTGATGCCATTGGAATTACATCGATCGCGCGTGAAAGGGATTGTCCCATGATCGATATGAATGCCCGTCAATTTGTCGAGGTTTCGGTTCCCCAAGGCCTTGTGATCAAATCCCTCAAGGTCTGCCCTGAGGTATTTGAATATGACTTCATCGTGTCCCTCCCGGTCATGAAGATGCACATGCACACTGGCGTGACGCTCTCTGTAAAAAACATGAAAGGTTGTCTTTGGCGCCGTAGCAAGGTAGAGCTGCATATGCTGCCGCCTGTGAAAGGTCGCGATGAAAAACCAATCGATATAGCTATCGCGGATATGTCCTCTGTCCTCCGGCCGCATATTTCCATCATCGACGGCACTGTGGGTATGGAAGGGCTGGGGCCCAGCGCCGGGAAAGCCAAATATCTCGATGCGGTAGTCTTAAGCGCCGATGCCTTTGCCGCTGATGCAATTGCATGCAGGTTAATGGGCACTCAGGCGAAAGACATTCCCCATTTGCGCATCGGTGCAGAACGAGGAAACGGCATTATCGACATTAACTCCATAACGGTCATGCCTGATAACTGGCGGCAGTGGATCTCCCCGTTTTCTCCGCCACCGGTAAATCTTTCCATCGAATTTCCGAATATCAATATCCATGACAAAAACTCGTGCAGCGCATGCCAATCTACCTTGCTCTTATTCCTGAAGCATTACGGAAATCGTCTTTTTGATTATTTCAATCCGGACACAAAGATAAACATAGCAATCGGTAAAGGCAACACAGAGGTTCCGAAGGGCACTCTTTGCATCGGCAATTGCACAATAATTCACAGGGAAAAGGGCATCTTCATTCCGGGATGTCCTCCGGTGGGAAGTCAGATCCTTACCGCCATTTCAGGAGAGCCTTCGGTTGATAGCAGGGACGGACATATTGAAGAATCGGATAATACTCAATATAACCGTAAATAACCTTACGGATTTTGCGTCATTAGAGTATATGTTTATTTACCTGCAAAATTTTCATTTCAATTAATTTAATCGCGCAGGAAATTCTTATTTAAGCACTTAATTTATAAATCCTAATACATAATCCTAACAAAAAGATTTAGGGGGAAGAAAAATGGCCTGCTTGAAACCTTATTCTCTGAAAAAAGATCTCTTATTTACACCCGTTTTCATAGCCTTATTGGCAATACTTTTTTTATTCTTTTCAAGCCCTGCCTCCCAAGCGGCAGGCAAAGCATATGTGACTGACATATACGGAACCAATGTCAGTGTTGTCGATTTATCAACAAATTCTGTAATCAAGATAATCAATATCTACTCCCCAAACTCCTCATGCACTTCTGAATCACCCTACTTTATTAACGATATTAAAATCATAGGTTCCAAGGTATTTGTAAGCGTCCCGGGGGCCGAAACAACCCAGTGTGAGATAAACCAGATTGCCGTGATAGATACATCAACCGATACAGTGGTCAACAGAATAGATACGGATAGATTACCCTCAGGTTTGAAGGAATATGAGGGAAAGCTATATGTACTAAATCAAGGCTCAAATACGATACATGAAATCGATCCTAATACGGAAACAATCATTCGAACGATTCCCTTCCCGAATCTGAGTGCATATCAAATGTCTAATCCAAGCCGTTTAGAAATAGTGGATGATAAGATTTACCTCCCCTATCCTGGTTCAGGGAACGCCCAGGGAGGGGTGGGAATTCTAGATCTGGCAACGGGTAATGCCATAAGGTTCGAGGTCTTCGGACAGATTGACGGATATGGGCCTCTGGGTATCAAACAGGTGGCGGAGCACAAGATATATCTCGGCGGCCTCAAACATGTGGGTATTTTTGACACAACAACTGATAAAATTGTGAATGCAGTCCAGGTCAAAGATGAGACCGAGGGATTAATAGCAGATTTTGCGGTGGTATCCAACAAGGTCTACACGGCTAATCCGGAAAGCAGCGTCAGTGTTATAAATCTTTCCTCAAACTCATTTATCACCCAGATTGACCTTGACATACACCCGACCGGAGCGCATCCCCTTGTCGGTATTGCTGCCTTTGATGGCAAGGTATATGCTACTGACGCCGTCAATGGAGACGATGCGCCACAGGGTGTTCATATTATTGATCCAGCTTCGGATACCGTTATAGGAAAGATCTCCACAGATCAATTTTTCGGGGCCATAGACATACTTGAGGCATATGTCCCGTCTCTTTCTGAGAAGGCCTATGTGTCCAATGTTCAGGGAACCAAAGTATGCGTTATCGATCTGGTGAACAACTCTGTCATCAAGACCATCGATATCTTTACACCTTCAAGCTCATGTATCACAAGCGCACCCTATATTAATGACATCAAGATTATAGGCTCCAAGGTCTTCGTCACAGTGCCAGGGGCTTCGGGCTCACAGTGCGAAATCAATAAAATGAAAATTATTGACACAACCTCAGATGCTGTTGTAAATACCATCAATATGGACAGGGTACCCTCCGGCTTAAAGGAATACAATGGCAAGCTATATGTTGTGAATCGTAATGACTACAGTATCCATGAAATCGATCCTGCTACCGAAGGCATCCTGCGAACCATTTCCTTTTCCAATCCCAATCCCAATCAAATGAATAACCCGACAAATATTGAAATTGTCAATGATAAAATTTATCTACCCTTCCCCGGAAAAGGCACCACACCGGGAGGGGTGCTGATCTTGAATTTGTCAAACGGTAATGAAATCGACTTTATAGATTTTTCCTCGGTTGATAATTACGGACCCAGGGGTATCAAAAGGGTGGCCACTAATAAGATCTATCTGGGCGGCCGGTATGATGTGGCTGTATTAGATACAACCACAGATACAATTGTAAAGACTGTACAAGTTAAAACTGAAGGCGCCGGTTATGTGCTTAATTTTGCCGTTGCTTCCAATAAGGTCTATACGGCCAATTCGGAAAGCACGGTGAGTGTGATCGATCTCTCCGACGACACATTGATCACAAAGATCAATGTAGACTCCCATTCCACTATTGCCCATCCCCATGTGGATATTGTTGGGTCAGGCAACCGGGTATATGTTACGGACACATCCGACGGATCGGGCACTGCTCAGGGCGTGAAGATAATCGATACAACAACGGATACCGTTACGGGAAGTGTTTCGACAACAGAATATTTCGGGGCAATAGATATAATACAGCCGGGGCTGCCGGTTCCGGTATCAAAGAAGGCTTATATTTCGAACCTCATGGGAAGCAATATCAGCGTTGTGGATTTGAATACCAATGATTTGATCCAAACCATCGATATTTACACACCAACAAGCTCCTGCAGCTCTCAATCTCCCCATATCAATGACATCAAGATCCTGGGCTCAAAGATATTCGTAACCGTGCCCGGCACCGCGAATGAGCAATGTGAGATAAATCAGATCATGGTCATTGATCCGACCACGGATACCATTGTGAATACCATAGATACTGACCCGACGCCCGGCCCGTTAAAGGAATATAACGGGAAATTATATGTGCTTAACCGTTACGGATATTCCATACAGGAAATCGATCCTGAAACTGAAAGTGTTCTCAGGACTATTTCTTTTACCAATCCATACCCTTATACCGGGGGACCAAGCAATCCTAAGGCCTTCGAGATCGTCAATGACAAAATCTTTCTGCCCTTTCCAGGCAGCGGCCAATACCCCGGGGGTGTAGTTGTAGTAAAGGATTTAAGCACGGGTTCCAATATTCGTTTTATTAATTACGGCGGCCTGATTAATTACCTCGGGCCTACAGGAATAAAAAAGGTTGCTGCAAACAAGATTTATTTAGGCGGGCGAACGGTCGTGGCAGTAGTGGATGCCACAAGCAATTCAATAGTCAATGCGTTTCAGGTTAAGTCCGAGACGGCCGGAGATGTTCTGGATTTTGCAGTTGTCAACAACACCGTATATGCTGCAAACGCAGAAAGTACAGTCACGGTTATAGACCTGGCAAATGACAGGGCCCTCGGGCAGATAGATATCGGCGCTCATCCAAGCAACGCCCATCCCTTCGTGGACATGGCTGTTTTGGGTGACTATGTCTATGTAACGGACCCGATGGATGGGAACAATGATCCACAGGGTGTTAAAATCATCGATTCAAAGACCAATACACTGGTGGAAGATATTCCTACCGAGGAATTGTTCGGAGCAATCGATCTTTTAGTAATTTCGCCGCCTCTCCCTGATGTCGCCACTCTTCCTGATATCACAAGAGTTAATGAAGCGGTAACACTCACCCCGCCGACAGCCACCGATTTTTATGGGAATACTATCACTGCCTATACAAATGATCCCCTTACATACTCCGCCCCCGGCACTTACACAGTGCACTGGATCTATGAGGATGCTCATGGAAACATCGTCAATCAGGATCAAACGGTCATTATCGACGACACCAGTCCTCCTGTACTCACCTGCCCGGACGATATGACAGTTAAAACCATGGATTCTGAAACAGAGGTATACTATGAAGCGACTGTCGAGGATATGGACCCGAATGTTGTAATTACATATGATCATGCCCCAGGCTCTCTGTTCCCGGTAGGAACTACTACAACCGTGCATGTAACTGCCGCTGATTCATCGAACAACACCGCTGAATGCTCTTTTACGGTGACCGTAATGGTAGGAGAAGGCCCCGGCCCCGGAGAATGCATTTTCAGAGCACCGATCCAGGCCAGAGGGCAGGGTGAGGAGCACGGGCTTGAAGGTGCCACCAGCGTCAGTAAGATATATATAGGAATCGATGCAAACGCTGTAACATATACGGCCGCCTCCGCCCCTCCAAATTCCACGGCATACATGACCCTGTCCGGCAACCTGAACGAAGACATCAGAAAGGCAGGATCCTCTTCGGAAGAATGGATTTTCAATCTGATCATAAGCGATTACGCGGATCCAAACCTGGACGGATTTTATCCTGTATTAAGCTGGGACGCTAACGACTTTTGTACTCAGAGCGCAGACGGGAAATTCCTGTTGTATGCCTTAGATGCAAATGATAACGAGACCCTTCTTATTGATGATATGTTACAGACCACTCAATATCAGACAAAGGAGGAAGAAGGCTTATGCGTTTCCTCTTTTGGCTGCGCGTTTAAGTATTCCATTAAATGGTCTACCGGCTACATTATTGATCTGCCAAAGGGCTGGAGTCTGATATCTCTCCCGGCAGATAGAGAAAACTCCCTTGTATCTGATTTGTTCCCTGAGGCACAGGTCATTTACGGCTTTGAGAAGGACTCAGGGTATGTGCGCATAAAACAAGATGAGGAACTAAAAGTCGGGGAGGGATATTGGATATTACTGCCGGAAGCAAAAACCTATTCGATTTCCGGCACTCCCGTAACTGAATATACCCTTCCGGTAACGAATGGGTGGTTCCTGATAGGCTCATGTTCATCTCCGGCCAAGCCCACCATCAATACAGGCCATATCGACGTTATCTACGGCTTCCATCAGGATGTGGGGTATGAAAGGGTACAGGAATCAGAAAGCCTCTATCCCACAGAGGGATACTGGATACTTCTTAGCAATACGAATGATCAATCAATCCTGAAGGTTAGCAGCACGGTATCACAGAGCAGAAAGAGATCATTGCACCTGAACAGCGATACCAGCGGGGAGGCATGGGAACTTATTATTACGGCTACCGGACAGAACCTGGAAGGTGCTAATAAAACAAGCAGTGTAACAATCGGAATGGATCAGAATGCGTTGACCTATCAAGCTCCTCCCGGGGAACCGCCTAATTATACGGCTTATATGAAATTAAATGGCACTCCGGAGGATTTCCTGACAGATATCCGGGCAACAGGATCGGATCTGCAGGTCTGGTTTTTAACGGTTATGATAGGTCCCTATGCTGAATATGGCACAAATGGCTACTTCCCGGTATTATCCTGGAATCCCGATACTATCGGTCAGGCACAACGAATAGAGCTCAGAAAGGGTCACAATGAATCCGGTTTGGTACTGGTTGATAATATGATTACAACCGGTTCATATCAGACTGAAGAATCCGATGGGACTTATTATTCATCTTTGGATTTGACTGTTTTAGAATATACCATCATATTTAAGTCTTCCGCTTATTCCACCTTTTATCGAGACGCGGACGGCGACGGTTATGGAGACCCGGATGATTCCGTTATCGCCCTTTCCCAGCCACAGGATTATGTATCCAACAATCAGGATTGTGATGATACGGATGATAAAATCAATCCGGAAACGGTTTGGTATAAGGATACAGATGGCGATGGATATGGTGATCCCGATGAAGATAAAGTCCGATGCACCCAACCCAATGGTTATGTGTTACAGGCCAAGGTTGCAAAACCTGTGTTCTCTCCATCCTCGGATTATTTTACCACTTCTGTTACTGTATCCATCACTACAGATACATCGGATGCAGAGATTTATTTTACGGCGGATGGATCTAATCCAACCCAAAGCTCGACTCTTTATACCGGAGCAATCGCATTGACCTATTCCGCGACCATCAAAGCAAGGGCATACAGAGATGGAGTCACCTCCAGCGATATTGCGAGCAAGACATACACCAGACAGAATTCAGGCTCGACTTCTCCATACGCATATTCAGGAGGTTATCCTCCGTATGGGTATGGGTATTCAGGTGGGTACCCATACGGTTACGGATATTCAGGAGGGTATCCTTACGGATATTCAGGTGCATATATGGGCGGATATGGTTATCAGGGTGGAGTTCCTATGGGTTATTCAGCATACGCTGTCCCCGGAGGAAGTTATTTAGGAGGTTATGCCGGGGGTTTTTCCGGTCTGTCTTACGGAGGCTTGATGGGAGGATTATCAGGTTTCGGGGCCCCCTATTCCAGCCTTGGATATGGTTCTCCCTATCTCGGGAACAGCTTCGGGTCCGCATATTCCAGCCTTGGATATGGTTCTCCCTATCTTGGGAGCGGTTTCGGATTTCCTTCTTTATTAGGAGGAGGTACAGGGTCTTCTTATTTGGGGGCTGGTTCAATATTTCCAACATATGGGAGCGGTTTTGGCAGCCTTTTGGGTATGGGAGGTTTTTCAGGCTTAAGTCCTTATACATTTTCGGGTTTTACACCGAATTACGGCCTGTTTGGCTTTTCCGGCACTGGAGGATTTCTGTTTTAGCATAAAATCTCTTAATTCTTAATTATACTAAAATCTGTCCTCCTGCCCCTTTCCCTGAAAAGAAGAGGGGCGGGAGGACAGGAAAACAAATATGGCAATTACTTGATTCAATTAATTCTCGTTATAGTTGATCAGCTTATCCAGGACCTCAACCTCCTGTGCAAGGTCTTCATCGCCAATGGCAGCCATCTCGGCTTCAAAATAGGGTTTAAATTCAGAGAATAATTGCTTATACTCTTCGGATACCTGCAATGCAACTGATTGCCTTTCCCATTCACCTAAAACGCTGGGGACGCATACTGGAATCGTGATGCCATCATCATACGTTACCGAGGTCTCTATAACAGAATCCTCTTTCAGACTTGTTCGCTCGTCAAATATCCAGTTTTTGATCATGTTTGCATATCGGGCGAGCAGGACGGCCTTTCTGGTTCCGTTATTGTCAAAATATTCCGCCTCCAGGTCTCCAAAATGGATTACCTTCTCACCTGCATGGACGTTTCCAAGGCGGTCTTCATAGGATACAGACAGGGTCAGTTCCGTAGGATCCATTTGCTCACCCTCTGTTTCTAAAACCTCCGGAAGTTTTTTGAGATGCAGCAATACAATTCCACCCTTAACACCTTCCTCAACCGTTTCTGACGGAAAGAGGGTTTTCACCTTCATAAGTTCGCCTGTAGCCTCATCCGCCTCAGGCGAGCCATAGACCTTTGCAATCTCATATCCTACTGATGCCAGATTCATTTCCAGATTAAACACAAGCGGTGTAACCATAAACTCAAACTGATCATCCATTCTTTCTTTAAATTGAGAGGAAGAATGGACGGAGTAATAATTTGCACCCCGTATCTTGGTTATATACTCAACCAGCTCGGTATTAAAATCAACCCCGACACCTATAAAGGTCGTGTATATCTTCTTATCTGCATTGTCACTCAGCATGCCCAATAGCCCGGTTTTGCCCGTGTCCCCTATATTGGGCATCGCGTCCGTTATAAATATGATCCTGTTTTCATAGACTGAGAAATCGATACCAAGGTATTCGGCAAACTGTTCAGTTCCTTTCTTCATCCCCTCTGATAAGGCCGTGCCTCCCCGATCAAAGATCTCCATAACATCATTCTTTATCTGCTGGATGTCCATCTGTCCTACAGATTGCAAGGGAATGTATACGTCGGCAGAGCTTTCAAAGGTGATAAGACCGAATCGGTCGTCAAGGTTAAGATGATCGATAAGGGCAACAACAGCTTCAGTGGCAATCTGGATCTTGGATTTCCCCTCATCATCTCCCTGTTCAAGTGCCTGCTGGTTTCCGAATCGATCATAGTAATACTTACTAAAGGTCGCGCCCATTGAGCCTGAGATATCCAGCACAATGACCAGGTTCAGCTTTTTCCTCTCAAAATCGCTCTCCTTGATACCTGAATTTAATCCCACAGACATGAAATATTCCACATTTTCAGAAAAAGGATCTTTGGAAACCGCTAAATTATAAGAAGGGCAGAACAATTCAAAACACTCATCCTGCTGCCCTGTATCGAAATAATAGTCGTAATATAAACCTTCATAGGTGATATCTGTAACAAGAGGCAAATAATCGTTTTCGATATTTTGCCGGAAGTTATTGATATCCTTTGCCCCTCCTGTGGAATATCCGATATTGGTGCCTCCGCTGCCACCGCTGTAGCCACCGCTGTAGCTGCTGTAGCTGTTGTAGCTGTAAACTTGATTATAATAACTACCTACCCGGCCGCCAACTGCACTTAATGCGCTTGTATATGAACCACTGATACCTCCATAACCAGTACCTCCATAACCAGCAGAATTATAGCTTATTCCTGATCCACCAAGACCTAATCCACCATAACCTAATCCTAAACCTAAAGAAGGGGTTAGGTATGAACTACTATACAGACCTTGAAGCGAATAGCCCATACCACCACCATATCCATACAATCCCTGGTAGCCTATATTACCAAGTGAATAAAGCCCTCCCAGATTACTGTATAATCCGCCCATCGTATTCAATGGCAGATATCCCAGAGATCCATATGTATTACCATAGGCGTTACTTGAGTTGTAAAGCCCGGAAAAATTCATGGTCACACCCGAGGAGGAAAAAAGATTCATCCCTGCAAGGGATGTATACGGAGACAGGTTAAACATCGAGTTTATATTCCAATTGGAGGGGCTCTGCAGGCTGCCAAAGTTGCCGTAAACATTAGAAAAACCGGAAAACAAACCACTACTCAATCCGGTCAATCCGGTGCCATAAATATTGCTTAAGCCGCTGAGTCCGGTGCCATACCCAAACGAATTGATACCATATCCAAGATTGCCCGTACTGCTTGAAATTCCGGAAACTCCAGTATATCCGTCTCTATACCTCACTTTATCTATGCTCCCTGAATCATCAAAATCGTCACCATGGCTTCCATCTCCGGGTGCATAGCTGCCGGAAGCATCGCTATGATCTTCTATCATTTCATCATATAAAGGCATATTAGGCTCTGTATATATGTTTTCTGATGAATATGAGTCGGGACTATTAAACGCATAAGTATCATATCCGTTGTTAAAATTGTATGGAAGATTATCAGCATACACAAAAGAGGTTAAAATACATAAAACACATAAAATACTTAAGGTAATCATCTTTCTCTTCATTATCGTTACCTCATTTCTAAAGATGATTTTTGGTATTGAATATTGAGTTAAAGCTTAAATGATTTAAAAACCATTTTTGACTTGAAGCCTATCCTCTCACCTCCTTTATATCCTTATATATCAAGAACTTGGAAGAAATTAGACACATAAAAGACCTTTTTTACAATTTTGTTAATCTTATATGCCCTGATTTCTTTTATAATCCCTATTTTAATAGACGTAAAAATACACATTTTTTCCCGTTTGAGTCTTTTTTACTTCCGGAAGGCAGGTATCTTGATAAAGTCAGATCTTGACCAGCAATTCTAATTCTGGTCAAATATCTTGTGTTTAGTGGGATCAGGGAATTCAATACAATAATCAGTATTGCAGGATTGACTTTCAGCGATAAATAAAATATAAAATTTATTCAACAGCTATAAACCATTTTTCAAATTTCAAGATCTATCAATAAAAATTTTTTTATCGGGAAAATCAAGATCCGGATCAGGGTATCGGCAAAGTCATTGTTAGGACAAAGGGACACAAAACTTAATTAAATTAAAACAAGTATTGTCACATTAATTTCGATTAAATATAATTAAGTATTGTGTCCCGATTAATCTTTACGATACTCTGAGATCCGGGTTAAAGGGAGGGTTAAGAGATGGCCATTACTATCGGTTTGAGCTTTTTCTGTGCAGCAATGATTGCATTCTTCATTCTCGGTGCCAAAGGCTGGGGTGGGAGTTCGGCTGCCGATGAAAAGCACGAGTTTTGCGAAAGGCTTCGAACAGGCAAGATGATCAAGGAGCCGGTCAACACATGGTCCAATCTCAGTTTTGTCCTGGCCGGTCTGGGTCTTCTTCTCTTTCTGGACCTCTCCAAGATCTCAACTACTACACCTCAAAATCCTTTCCTATCACTCAGTCTATACTCCGTCCTCTACGGTTGCCTGGTGATCTGGCTGGGTCCCGGCAGCATGTTTCTGCATGCCTCCCTTAAGCAATGGGGCGGATGGCTCGATAATCTCTCCATGAACACCTATATTACCTTCATCCCCTGCTACGACCTGGCGAGGCTCTACAAGCTTAAACTCGGCTATTTTTTGCTTATGTATGCAGGGATCAATATCGTCCTTGCCCTCATTACATGGTTCTGGCACTGGCAGCACGCGGGCAAGCTCTTGTTCGGACTCGTGATCGGTATAGCAGTTGCTATCGACATCCTCTTCAACATTAAGGGACCTAAACGCACGATCGGCTGGCTTATCGGAGGAGTGGGAACATTTGCTGCAGCCTGGATTATTTGGTGGTTTTCCAGAAGTGAAGCCCCCCTGTGTAAACCGGACAGCATATGGCAGGGTCATGCTGCCTGGCATATTCTCAGCGCGTTGACCACGGTATTTCTATTCGTATACTTCTGCTCCGAAGTCGCAGCAATTTGAAAGGATAATGTCTATCCAGGATAAATCGGTCACACGCAGGGATTTTCTCAGGAAATCTTCCATAGGATTGGCTGCTGTAGGTGGGATTACAATCGGATGCAATAGCCGGCAAGACAGTTATAATGTCACAGATAAAACCAGTCAATCAAATAATGTTAATCCGTCTTCCTGGTGGCACAAGGACGAATTTGTAATCCACAAGACAGTTGACGCCAAGAGTATTGACAAGGGGACAATACGGGCCTTTATTGACGGATCATGGCGAGAATTCAAGATTATTGAACTGCCCGAAGAATTTATAACCTGGAGCCTGGAGACCAGGGTGGCACGTCTTGGGAGAATGATCAGGTTTGGCGGCCTCGATCCAAGGGACCTCGCCGGGTCGCACAATGCCTGTGTGGCAACCTATGGAGGTCCGTCCCGGGATTCATCCGTATCGCTCAACACTGCGTATAAAGGAATGGGATTTACTGTACATGCTAACAGGGTCAGAGAAATGACACAAAAGATTAATGAGGAGCGAAATCGGATCGAAAGAAATACAATGAGCAATCACTCAAGACTGATTCATGACAAGGTCAGATTCCTTGCAGACTTTTACAGAGATCAATCAATATTTGACCGCACTAAGCAAGTCTCGCTGGAACTGTTCACTTCGCCGGAATTCCATACACACACCTTCCTCAATATGATGGCCAATCCAATCACATCGGCCTCCTTTCTCGCATTTCCTACCTTTGAGATTCGTGCGATCCCACAGCTTTTACATCCCAGGAATCCCTGGCTGTCAGAGTACGAGAAGGATTTAATCGCCTATACCAACGAGATTCATGACTTTATCCATAGCGGACCTGGCGAACGTATAACCTGTGTATATCACGTGATAGAGCTTTTTGACGATACTCCTAATGACATGAGCAAGGGGAAGCGCGTTGCCTGAGTTCTTTAGTTTAAAAATTAATTCCTCAGTCAAGCGAAAGGCCCCTTTCACTTTAAATAATTATTTAGCAATATCCCCCTGATTGTAACCGGGATCACACCGTATCACCTGACAGGATACCAATTATAAAGATCCTTTTTCATATCTATCAGATAACCCCGGGAGTCATCGGTTGACACCTCGGAACCCGAGGGATTTCCCCACATCCAATAGGTTGTTTGCCACTTTCCTGCCTTTGCATCAAATGTCCCTATGGATATGGAAGAATCCTCTTTTAACTGCAGTAAAAGTTTCCTGGTTGTGAATTGCCCGTCTTGAAGGAGGTTAGGGTCATTGAGTGCAGCCATATCAGGATCTGTGGGTATATTTCCTACCAGGTTTTTGCCCTGCGAAAGCCATAGAGGGGTTTGACCCGGAAAGGAATTTAACGAGATATGTTTCTCTTTTCCTGAGTAACACAACAAGCCCTGTCCGTTCTGAAGCGCAAAAGAACTTCCTGAAGAGCCCATAAGATATCCACCCTGAATCCCGATATTCCCGTATGAGGTGTTCTTCCAAATCCCCTGGCCCGGGGAATAGGTTTTAAGATTTAAATATGTCCTCCCGGTTACAAGTGCGATATCTTTTAGAAAGGAGGAAGAGAAATAACCATTAATTACAGGTGGAACAAGGGCAGGATAGGCTATCAGATTGAGTCCCTTTTCCAGATTGATTAATTTATCATATTTCTTATTCGACCGGCCCCCGGGAAATATAATGTCCTGATCTTCTATGGTGTTGCCGAGATCGTAGGGATTTATGGAGAGCCCTTTGATTATTGGTCTGAATTCATCATTGAATATCAATATCTTATATTCTCCAACCGGGAGTCCTTTTAAGATATAAAGGCCATTCGGATCGCTTATGTCATACTGAAGGGGCTCGGTGTCCCAAGGTTTCTCCTGTGAAAAAACAGAATAAAGAAAAACAAACATATCGGACATGGGCTCTAATATACCATTTCCCGAATCCGTGAGTATATGACCAATTATTTTTGCCCCTTTCTGATAAAAGCTTATTGTCACTCCGGACCGGGTCTGACCTTCCACAACGCTTGTTATCTCAGCGCTATCAGGGTCTGTCGTGATCCCGCTTTGGGTATAATATCCAGAAAGATAATCAAAGTCGGGGTCCTTACATGAAAGTATATAATCACCCGGAGCTATGCCCTTTAGAACAAAATTGGGGTCCGCAAAAATTGCATAATCAAACTTGCCGCTCCCTCCCTTTAACTTGACATATATCTGAGCCATGGAGACATTTCCGGTTACCAAACCATCGATTCTTCCGCCCCTTTTAAGATTAAACGTGATTGCAGGAGGCGGACTCGTATCATTTACACTATATGTCCATTT
>JBLIRS010000041.1:0-14735 GCA_049472415.1 bacterium
CCATATCTTCACCATATAGCGAAGCAGCCTAAAGGCTATTAATCTGTATGGCTTGCTCTGATGTTCAAAAAGAAGGTAGATGTAACCCTTCCCACCCTTAAAACTAACCTGATATAGTATGTCCGAATAGAACTGCTTTAACTCCTTTTCTACAAAGCTGTCTTTTCTTATTTCCAAAGAATCCACATCTATCAGCTTTGCAAGTCCCTCAGGCAAATGATTATGAAAGAAATCCTTTGCAATTTCCTCCCTGCTCATCATAGCCTTGAAGAGACTGTCATGGGGATTGGAAATCTTCTTTCTCAATTACCCCTCCTCTGACAAATAAACCTCTATTAAATACAAGGTCTTTTTCTGTCTATCTAGGACATTTATAGCCTATACAACTATTTATAGTATATCCCACGAAGGAATAATCTACAAGATAAAAGCAAAATAGAAAGGCAAAACAGCATTATTGCTAAATATTGTCATGCTGAATCTTAAACAGCACTCAGGGAATATTCATTATTTTAGCTCAGAAATGGCACCAACAGAGCTAAAAATAAGACTTATGGGCTTTGAGGATATCGACCATAATCTTTGGAAAGGGTGTAAATTTTGGGAACGAGCGAACTCATTCAGCGATGTTATCAGGCCGGACACAATAAATATTATTGACTATCTTGAGCTTGATGATGCCTTTTATAAGGTTGCAGGCAACTTAAGAGATATATATAGCAAAAAAGGGATCAGAGAATTTCTCTAAACCCTTGGCTGTAATTGGTAGCGGGGGGCGGATTTGAACCGCCGACCTTTGGGTTATGAGCCCAACGAGCTACCTGACTGCTCCACCCCGCATCACGTTCTTTTAGTTGAATAATTATAATAGAAGGACTAAGTCATTGTCAAGCTGATGGATTTTTGCAGCTATGACTGATAAGTTTATATAAATCTTGTGGGTGTCAGTCAGGCAAGACATCTGGCCGCATCCTTGGCAAAATAGGTGATTATGATATCTGCGCCTGCCCTGTGAATACTGGTTAGGGTCTCCATCATCACCTTTTTTTCGTCTATCCATCCCTTTTCACCGGCAGCCTTTATCATGGAGAATTCCCCGCTGACGTTATATGCCGCCACAGGATATCCCAACGCGGTCTTGACCTGCCAGATGATGTCAAGGTATGGGAGGGCAGGTTTTACCATAATGATGTCCGCCCCCTCCTGGATATCCAGTCTGCACTCTCTTAGTGCCTCTCTTGAGTTTGGAGGGTCCATCTGATAGCCTCTTCGGTCTCCGAACTGAGGAGCGGAGTCTGCCGCGTCCCGGAAAGGACCATAGAAAGAAGATGCGTACTTAGCAGCATAGGACATTATAGGAACATGAGCAAAACCATTTCTGTCAAGTGTCACTCTAATGGCCTGTACCCTGCCGTCCATCATATCGGAAGGGGCCACCATATCCGCGCCGGTCTGGCAGTGAGAGAGGGCGGATTTTGCTAAAAGCTCCAGGCTTGCATCGTTTTCCACCTCTCCTTTTTGGTTTAAAAGGCCGCAATGCCCGTGGCTCGTGTATTCGCACAGGCAGACATCGGTGATCACAATCATATCCGGGCAGTCTGCCTTTATTCCTCTTATTGCCTGCTGTACTACGCCATTTTGAGCGTATGCCTCACTCCCCTGTTCATCTTTTTGGGCAGGGAGACCGAAAAGGAGTATGGCGGGTATTCCCAAGGACCGCACATCCCGAACCTCTTGAACAAGGGTGTCAGGAGAAAAATGGAAGTTCCCGGGCATGGTAGATATCTCCCTTTTTATACCTTCACCATGCATTACAAAGAGCGGATAGACCAACTGATCCACAGATATCCGGGTTTCCCGGACCATTCTCCTTAAATTTTCCTTTGCCCTCAATCTCCTGGGCCTGTAAAGCGGGAAATTCATTATGTCCCCCTATGGGTAAAAAAATAATTACAGATGTTATATTTATGGCAAATGGCTTTCTACAAGGCTCCTGCCTTTTATCTCCTCCTCTGTCAGAAAGCAGGCGGGATCTTCAGCCCAGGCATCTCCGTGTACGACCTCGGCCCTGATCCGGCATCCGGCGCAAAGATTTACATAGGTGCAGTCTCCGCAACGGCCTTTAAGGAAATCGGCCTTTTTACGCATCTTCTGCAGAATGGGATTGTCCGGGTCGCGCCATATCTCGCTGAACCTTCTTTCCCTGATATTTCCAAGAGTCACATGGCTCCAGAATTGACATGCATGAACATTTCCGAAGGGATCGATATTTGACATCTTGGTGCCTGCCGAGCATCCGCCATGCATATTTAAGAGTGTGGTTACCTCTTCGGCCCTCTCGGGTTCTGTCTCTTCAAGGTATTTTTTAATAAAGATACCGTCCGCGTGATTGTCCGTTGTCAGGATTTCCGTGTCTACTCCCCTTTTGCACCAGTCCTTTGCCTTTTCAATAAGCATACGCACCATTTCGCGCGTTTCATCAGGGGTGATATCATCGGATACCATCTCTTTTCCCCTGCCCGCATAGACCAGGTGATAAAGGCAGAAGCGGGGTATCTTTTCCTTTTCGCAAACATCGAGTATCTCTGGAAGGTCTGCATAATTATGACGATTTACTGTAAATCGAATCCCGGACATGACTCCTGCCTGAAGAGAATTCCGGACACCTTCAAGCGCCTTTTTAAAAGCGCCGTCCATCTTGCGGAAATGGTCATGGGTTTTTTCTGAACCATCGATGCTGATGCCCACATACCGGAACCCTGCATCTTTGATCTTTTTGGCCGTTTCTGGGGTAATCAGGGTGCCGTTAGAGGATATGACAGATCTGATCCCTTTTTGGGTGGCATAGGCGCCAAGCTCAAAAAGGTCCTGTCTCAGCAATGGCTCTCCGCCGGAGAAGAGGAGGACCGGGACCTGCATTTGCGCGAGGTCATCTATCATTGCCCTTGCCTCCTCTGTGGAGAGCTCGTTTTTATAGGTCCGGTCTTCTGCCTGGATATAGCAATGCAGACACCGGAGATTACATCGATTTGTGGTGTTCCATACCACTAGGGGCCTGTCGTGAGACGAGAATTGAAGCAGCCGGGGTGAAGTCCCCTCTTCGCATTGGTCCTGTCTCATGGCCTCTGCCACAGTGGCAAGTCCACAGATAAGTTTAGTAAATCCAATCATTATTTTTTCTCCAAGGTTACTGGATCGTAAAAAAGTCATTTCGTCGTCTCCGGGCCTTTTTTGAAGGCCCTAAAGCTCACTTGGCTGCGCTAAGGGCCTTTAGTAAAAAATGCCAATGACTCCTTCAATGACTTTTTTTATGATCTTATCAAGGTTAACTCAAAGCTATATAAGCCTATTTAGATATAATGTAACCGGGTTTTTGGGCAGTTACGATATATATTACATGTTATTATAGTAGGCCAAAATGGCATTTACAAGATCGGGTATGGTAAACTTCCCGGGAACCACCTTTGAGGCAAAGCCTTTTTCCGCCAGTTTTTTCTCAGTGACAGGTCCTATGCATGCCATGACAACTCCATTTAATTCCTCCGGTTTAATCCTCCCTTCCAGGGCGGAGAAGAAGTTTGTCACTGTGGAAGAGCTAGTAAAGGTTATCATGGAGATATCCCCGGCCTTGATGTAGCTAACCAGCTCGTCTGAATTAGCTTTCTCGTCAGGAAGGGTTTCATATACCGGGATGACATGAACATCCGCCCCTGACTCGGATAACTGTTGAGGAAGGACCTCTCTGGCCTGAGCCGCCCTTGGGATAAGGACCCGCTTGCCACTGATTCCGGTTGAGACCAGACCTTCTATAACGCCCTCTGCCTTATAGTCATCAGGGATAAAATCCGGCAGAATGCAGCGCTTTTTAAGACCTTCGGCAGTAGCCGGGCCTATCGCCCCAACTCTTAAACCTGCAAGGGAACGTGTATCCAGATTCATCCGGTCCAGATACTCGAAAAAACATTCCACACCATTTACACTGGTAAAAATGGCCCAGTCATATCCAGCGAGGTCTTTGATCGCCTCCTCCAATTCAGGATTAGGATCTATCTTCTTGATCAAAATAGTGGGGTATTCAATCACCTCCGCCCCGTAGCGTTCAAGACTTTCAACAAGCTGGCTTGCCTGAGCCCTGGAGCGTGTAACAACGATCTTTTTCCCGAAAAGGGACCTTTCCTCAAACCAGTTCAGGTGTTCCCTTAACCGGACGACTTCCCCTATGATAATGATAGCAGGGGGCTTCAGACCGGCATCTTTCACCTTTTGTGGTATATCGGATAATGTTCCGACAAGTGTCTGTTGGCTGCTGAAGGTACCCCATCGGATGACGGCCGCCGGTGTATGAGGCTGGCGCCCATACTGAATAAGGGTACGGCTAATGAGAGGAAGGTTTTTAATACCCATAAGAAACACGAGCGTTCCCGGGCCTGTTGCCAGCTCTTTCCAGGGTATGGTGGATTCTTCCTTGTCCGGTTTTTCATGCCCTGTAATAAATGCAACGGCAGTCGTGTAATCACGATGGGTAAGGGGTATCCCGGCGTATGCCGGCACCGCGATGGCAGAAGTAATTCCGGGAATGATCTCAAAGGGGACCTGATTAGAGGCAAGATATTCTGCCTCTTCGCCACCCCTTCCGAAAATAAAAGGATCTCCTCCTTTCAGGCGAACGACGGTCTTGCCGGATTTTGCATGCCTTACCAGAAGCTCGTTTATCTCATCCTGGGGAAGGGTATGTTTTGAAGACTCCTTGCCGACATAAATCTTCTCTGAGGATAAAGGGACATCTGAAAGAAGCCTTGGATTAGCAAGATGGTCATATATTATGACTTCGGACTTCCGGATAGCCTCAAGGGCCCTTACCGTAATCAATCCCGGATCTCCGGGACCGGTTCCAACCAGATATACCTTTCCTTTATTATCCGAATTATTCGTCATTCAAATTAGTCTTAGATATAATCTCGTCAAGGACCTCTGCCGCGCCTTCGGCCAGCAGTTGCTCAGCCAGACGAATCCCCAATTCCTTCGCTTTTTTCTCCGGTCCGGATATCTTATCCCTTATCATCCTGACACCGTCCAGGCTGGCAACCATCCCTTCCAGAAGCAACTCGTTTCCCTGTATCCCCGCAAAACCTGCTATTGGAACCTGACAGCTCCCCCCGAGTCTGTTAAGAAACGACCTTTCTGCCTCTATTGCCGTTGATGTATTTGGATCATTTAAGGCCAGGATTAATGGCCTTACGTGATCGTCTTCCTCCCTCACCTCAATTCCCAATGCCCCCTGACCTATCGCGGGCAAGCATATCTCTGAAGGGAGGTATTCTGTAACCTGGTTATATAATCCAAGCCTATTGAGTCCCGCCGCTGCCACAATGACCGCATCCAGGCCATCCGTTCCTTCGATACGCCTGAGACGGGTCTCGACATTTCCCCGAATCTGAACAATCTGGAACCTGGGAAAATGGTGAAGGATCTGAGACTGCCTCCTGAGGCTGCTTGTTCCAACGACAGCATCATCAGGAAGGTGTTTTAATATCCTTTCCTCTTTAGATACCAGCACATCCCGGGGGTCCTCTCTTGCTGTCACAGCGCCGATAGTGAGGCCCTCAATCAGTTTGGTAGGGACATCCTTCATGCTATGGACCGCGAGATCGATTTCATTACGTATTAATGCCTCCTCTATCTCCTTGACGAAAAGGCCTTTTCCTCCAACCTTGGCCAGGGGCGAATCCAATATCTTGTCACCCTTTGTATGAATGGTCACCAACTCTATCTCACCTGTCCAGCCATTTTTTCTCAAGCTGTCTTTTACCCATTGGGCCTGCCACATGGCCAGCTTGCTTCCCCTTGTCCCTATCTTCAATGTATCTGTCATTGACCTTCCTGATCTCTCCATAAAAGCTAAAATTAAATGATTAGACTCAAATTATTTACTCTTCAAGGCCAAAAAGCTCTCTTGTAGCCTTAAGAAGTGCCTTCAATTCCTCCGGGTTGTCTGAGCTTTTAATCTTTGTAATGGGGTGGTGTAAAATCTTTTTTATTATGGCATTTGTCATGGCATCCAGGATTTGCCTCTGACCGTTTTTCAAATGCGGAAGACGCGAAAGGGCCTTTTCTACCTCCCCTTTTCTTATTTCTTCCATGGAGGTGCTCAACTGTGTTATGACCGGCACTGCCTCCATAAGAGCACACTCTTTTATGAATCTTTCCACCTCATGATCTATGGCATCAGACGCTTTCCTGGCCTCTTTCTTCCTCTCTCTCAGATTTGCGTTAACGACCATCTGGAGATCATCGATGTCATAGAGATACACATTATCACATTTGTTTGCCTCGGGGTCAATATCCCGCGGGACGGCTATATCGATCAGAAATATAGGACGGTTCTTACGCCTGTGCAGCGCCGACAGGATATCGGATTTTCGCAGTATTATATGTGGCGCACCCGTGGAAGTTATTATTATGTCGGCAGTATCAAGGACCTTCTGAACCTGATCAAACGGGACCGGTTCACCATCAAAAAGTTTTGCAAGCTCCCGGGCCTTTTCCACAGTCCTGTTTGCCACCAGGAGTGACTTGACTCCATTGCTGATCAGGTGTCGGGCAGCCAGTTCGCTCATTTCACCTGCACCAATGAGCAATACAACCTTATCTGAGATATCCCCAAATATCTTTTTTGCCAGCTCCACTGCCGCAAAGCTTATAGATACGGCATTTTTGGAAATTCCGGTATCGGTCCTGACCTTTTTGGCTACCCTGAGGGCCTGGTTTAACAGATTACTCAGGATCGGCCCGACGGTGCCTGCTTCCTGGGCGCATTGAAAGGCATCCTTAACCTGCCCGAGGATCTGGGGTTCACCGACTACCATGGATTCCAGGCTGGATGCGACTCGAAAAAGATGCTTTACAGCATCGATATGCCGGTGGCTATAGAATCCCTTCGGGATGTCTTTTTCCGAAAGATTATGAAATTTCAGAATAAAATTACGAATCTCGATATGTCCGGACCCATCCTTTTTAACAACAGCTATCACTTCCGTCCGGTTACAGGTGGATATTATAAGACATTCTTTGACGCCGGGAAGATCCCTGATGCCCATAAGCGCTTCGGGCAGTTGATTATTCGAGAATGCCAACCGCTCCCTTATCTCTATCGGAGTTGTTTGATGACTTACACCTATAACGCAGATTTCCATGATTCTCTTTCTATTTTATCTTATCAATAAGTATGCAATCCTTTTAGAAAAATGCTGACGCCCAGGAATGTGATTAAAACAAATAAAAATCCTATGATGGCCAAATAAGAAGCCTTCCTTCCTCTCCATCCGACTGCCACACGGGTATGTACTAATGCGGCATAAATAAACCATGTTATCAGCGACCAGGTTTCTTTCGGGTCCCAGCTCCAATAAGCGCCCCATGCCTTACTAGCCCACATGGAACCTGTAATGATGGCAATGGTTAAACAGGGAAAACCAAAGGCCAGGATTTTATGCATCAAGATATCGAGCACTTCCAATGAAGGGAGGCGATAGTAAAACGCCCCCGGTTTTTTTCTTTTCAACTGGTATTCCTGTATCAGATAGAGGATAGCCAGACAGAAAGCAACGGCAAAGCTCCCGTAACCGAGGAATGCCGATGCGGTATGGATTCCCCTCCAGGCGCTTTTCATGGCTGGATTCAAGGGTTCTATATGGGTTGGCAATGCCAGGGAATAGATCAGGGATATGGATGCCAGGGGAAGGACGAAGGAACCCAGAGAAGGGACATGAGATCTATAGTCACATATCAGATAAATCAATATCGTCGCCCATGCGAAACAGGATAAAGATTCATGGAGAGAAACAACCGGAAAGTGCCCTGCCTCAGCATATCGGATAATGATGGCCAATGTGTGTAATGAAAATCCCACAATCGTCAGTATCTGACCGACCCTGGCTATCCCTTTTCTCATATTGACGAGAAAAATGAAATAAGCAACCGATGCAATCAGATAAAACGAAATGGCAATCTTAAAGCACAGAACATTCAATAGAGTCCCTCCAGTCTTTTTTTGACTTCCTCGTCTTTTCCTTCCCGGATGAGCTGCAGCAAGTCAGAATCAACCAGATCATAAAAAAGCTCTTTCCTCTTTTCAGTCTCAGGTATATCGACAAGGGCCTTTTTCCTGACCTTGTCTATCAATTTCAGGAATTCAGAGTACTCGGGGCCAAATTCCTTTTCCAGTCTTTCCCTGATCCTTCTGGCCAGAGCGGGGCTTTTTCCATTCGTGGATATGCTTATCTGCAGGTCTCCCTGCCTTATTGTCGCAGGCACAATAAAATTGGATATATGGGGCTGGTCTACCACATTTACCAGGCAATTCGCAGCCATGGCCTCTTCTGCAGCCTCCCGGTTGATCCTGTCCGAATCCGTAGCTACTATAACAGCGCGCATCCCCTGACAATCTCCAGGCTTATAGGATCTTTTCTTATAGGTGATTTCGCCTTTTTGGGCCTTTTCGTTTAGATCGGAGGTAATTTCGGGACTTATGAGGGTCACCACGGCGCCATAAGAAAGGAGAGTATTCACCTTCCTTTCTGCTACTTTACCACCCCCGACAACAAGACACCGGGCATTTTCAAGATTGAGATTGACAGGATAATATCTTGGCATTAATCTATTAAAAATTATATATTTATTACACTATTTATCTAATAAACTATTTGCCTAAAATGATACCTTAAAAATGGATATTATTCAATATCAATTCATTGCAAGTTAAGGGGAGCAAAGTTGTTTAAGAAAGTGCCTAAAGTACTTAAAGTGTCAAGTGCCTAAAGTTGATGCAACCGAAGATCTGATCCTGCTTTTACTATCAAAAGCAACTGAAAATCCCAATAAAAATGGATTTATAATAGGAAATAAATTTTTAAAAGTGAAGGTGTTCTTATTATATAATACCAATGTAATAAGATTTTCCTTTTCAAATTTCCTAATACTTATCTTTTATTTTTCTTTTAGATATCTTGTCTAAATAGTCAAAAACAGTTAAATTGTTCGGGTGATACATTTTGTTTGGATTTAAGATGTTCCAAACTATCGTTTAATGAATTTAATATCCTTCGTATAACGGGAATATCAACCATGCATCCCCCTCCTCAAATTGATTTCAGCTACTTTATCATATAATTCATACATAGGTTTAATGTCCTGATATCTTCCCAGGGATGCTGCCTTAAATTTATAGAATGCCTTCACATCCCTGGCATAAATCAAACGACCATATTTTATAACCTGATATCTAAGAAAAGGATTGGCACAATTTAAAACTACCACATCCACCCGGTTGATTTTACAAATTTTCATCATCGCGCATGTTATATCTATCTGCCGTTCCCCTAATCTCAGGACATGGTCTTCTTTTTTAAAATATACAGCGATATCAATATCACTTAATGGAGTTTCCCTTCTTAAAGCTGTAGAGCCAAATATCAGGACAAAATCAACATCAGCCTGTTGCATAAAAAAATCCTTTATTTGCTGCTCATTAAAACGGACTTTTTTGCCAGGTTTTCCCACTGCTTATCCCTTTTTAATATTTTTTATAAGATATGACAATAATTCAAAAGGATTTATTTGAATGCATATTATTAAAATACCTTCTTATAGACTAATACCAAAATTGGGTTAATAAATCAAATAAATATCAAAACAAAATCAAAAAAATAAACTACTTTGCTCTCTCCTGGCATAGAAAGGTCTTATCATCCAATGTAACATTGATGGGTTTAACTATTTAAAACTTACAGGGGATTTTTATATTATGTATATATTATGTATACTTATTAGATTCATTTTTATTATTTTATCAATTTGGAGACAAAAGCGTGGCAATCTCAGGATCACAGCTTCTACTTTTCACTATCAGGGGCCTCATGGTCGGCAGCATCTATGCTATGATCGCCCTCGGATTTCAGATCATCTATAACACCACAGGGATCATTAACTTCGCCCAGGGTGAATTTGTCATGCTTGCGGGAGTTGTGGCAGGATGGCTATATGATTTTCATCATTGGCCGCTTTGGCTGGCCATCCTGGCAGCGCTCCTGGGTGTTACGCTTGTAGGTGTCCTAATGGAATTGCTTACAATCAGACCTGCGGCAAATGCCGGACTTCTTATTCTGATTATAATTACTCTGGGCGTTTCTATCATGCTCAAGGCGCTGGCTTCCCTGATCTGGGGAACGGACCCCTTTTTCCTTCCCGATTTTTCCAGAGGGGCGGTATTACGCATGTCAGGTGTACATGTGGAAGGTCAATATCTGGTAATAATGGGCGGAACTCTCTTGATTATGATCATTTTAGGTCTTTTCTTTAAATACACCCGGACCGGGTTTGCCATGCGGGCCTGTTTCTTCAACCGGTCCGGTGCAAGGTTGATAGGTATCAATGTCAGTCAGATATCAACCATTTCCTTTGGTATGAGCGCGCTCCTCGGCGGAATATGCGGCATCCTGATAACACCTGTGCTATCAATGAATTTCGCCCAGGGTACAATGCTGGGATTAAAGGGATTCTGCGCTGCAATACTGGGAGGGATGGGAAATCCCCTGGGCAGCGTTGTCGGCGGCCTGATTATAGGACTTCTGGAGCAGTTAAGCTGCTGGTTCTCATCGGTGTACAGGGACACCCTTGCGCTCAGCATTGTAGTAATCATGCTTATCCTCAGACCGCAGGGTATTTTGGGTGAGGGCAAATGATATCCCTTAAGCCCATAAGCCTTTCCTGTATTAAATAAATACATTTTCTCTCATATTACTGACTTCTAGGACTTCTAAAATTAATCATCTAAAATATTATTTAAATAGTTGACAAATATAAAATTGAATTTTATAATTGTCAATATGTATATACCTCGCATATTGACAAGAAAACTTAAAGAGGCCATAAAAATTTTTCCTGCCGTCTTAATAACAGGACCCCGCCAATCAGGGAAGACGACATTTGTTTTACATGAATTGAAGGACTCCCATGCATATGTTACATTTGACGACCCACTCAACAGATCATTCGCCTTGAATGATCCTAAAGGCTTTTTAGAACAATACAAAGACAGGCCCCTGATATTAGATGAAATTCAATATGTTCCTGAGATACTTTCTTATATTAAGATCGATATAGATAAACATCATGAGAATGGTGCCTGGGTTCTTACCGGGTCCCAACAATTTCAATTTATGAGAAATATAAGTGAAACCCTGGCCGGAAGGATTGCTACGCTAGAATTGCCTCCTTTTAATTTTAAGGAAGCTTCCTATAACCAATGGGACAAATTAAAAGATGCTGTCTGGAATGGGGGATATCCTGATCCTGCTCTGCATCCGGAAAAAAGGGATCTATGGCTCAAGGGATATTTACAGACCTATATAGAAAGGGATGTTCGAAGCCTGGAAAATATAAAAAATCTACGTTCATTTGAAAATTTTCTAAATATTTGCGCAGCCTTTCACGGCAATATATTTAATACTGCCTCCATAGCCAGAGATTGCGGCATAACTTTACCAACGGTTAAATCATGGGGTGGCATTTTGGAGGCTTCCTATATTTTAATATTTCTACCGCCCTATTTTGAAAATTTCAGTAAACGTATAATAAAAACCCCGAAGATCTATTTCTTAGATTCTGCCTTAGTATGTCTGCTAACCCGTCAACCCGCTCCTGAATCGGCCTTAGCCGGAGCAATGGGGGGAGCGATTTTCGAAGGGATAATAATTAGTGAAGCATATAAGGCTTTTTATAATCAGGGGAAATTGCCGGATGCTTATTTTTGGCGTTCCCATGACGGGCTTGAAATTGACCTTCTGATACATGCCCAGGGGCAGATTCATCCTATCGAGATAAAACTCACCGGCACTCCTACCCTTGATCATTTAAAACCGATTCAAAGATTTAAAAAACTGGCCGGAAATAAAGCGGCTGAAAGAGGGATTTTAGTTTGCAGAGTGGAAGAAGAACAGGCATTGCCTGATAATAATCTAGCCATACCTTGGTACCAATTTGCTGATTATATTGAGAAATTACTGAGTTGAAATCTTTTAGAATTTTACTCTCCAAAGGTATCTATTGAAGCCATTGAAAAGATTTCAAACCTGGTGAAAGTTGAAGGGCATACTATTTCCACTAAAATCATTGAAAGAGCAAGGAAATACAATTAGATTGTTCAAACTAATAAAAAAGGCATTCCTTCCAAATCAATGTGTGTACTTAATCTTTAATTAGCAGCTTGTAACTCTTCTCTAATTACACGTCTCAAGGTATCCTCATCTATCGGTTCATGCTTTTGATTGAGGTACTCCCTCAATGCATTATTTATCATAGTCTGGTAGTTACCGCCACCTCCCTTATGTACCTGATCTTTAAAATAATCAACAATATCAGCATCAAGACGGATTGTAATTCGAACCTTATTCGGATCATGTGGAATTACAGGGCCACGTTTTCCCTTACTGAAATCATATTCATCTTTCATAGTTTATGCCTCATACTCTTTACGTTCATGTTTTGTAGCCTTCCGGGCAGATATCAAACGAATGTCATCTGCCCTCCATGTATAGACTGCTACTAGAATGCGCCCATATGCGTCCATTCCAATAGTAATAAACCTATCTTCGCTGTGACTGGGATCATTAATAGTGATGGCATTGTAATCATCAAATATTGTGACTGCATCAGCAAAATCAATACCGTGTTTTTCAGATTACTTTGCGCCTTATTGTGGTTCCACTGAAATCCCATATGTAAATTATATGCACAAATTGTGTACAAGTCAAGTGCATATTATCTAAAAACATTGCCAGGAAGTTATTGAGACTATAAGGGAAAAATGTTAATATGAATGGTCTATAAAAAGAAATTCCTGGCAAAACTTAAGGTTATAGTGAAAAAAAGAAGGCATAGTGGAGGAACATTTGTTCTTCAGAAAACGAATTTGCGGAAATTCGCAATCAGTGGTTATTTTAGGCAAAATGTCTTTTGGCGCCTGAAAATCGTAACTATAAAGCAGGTGGCTATTCTGGATATACAGATCTGTAAGGATTATTCAGTGCTATTCAATATCTGATGCCAATTCATCTTTAACCCAAATCCTGCATTTGAAATAGTCATGAGACGCCAAAGAAGTTTCAGAGGCAAGGCGCGAAGGCGATTTGGCTAGAGAAACATTTGAATATTTCAATATAAAAATAGTTCTGAGCAATGTTGCATGTAGATATTATTTCAATCGCAATAGATTTCAAATGAAAGATCTGGGTTTAAAGTCGCATTGAATTCCTGTATTATGTATACTTATCCGATCATACTTATCTGATTCATTTTTAACGTGATATCTTGTTAAAGGCAAATGACATACCCTAACCCCATAAGCCGTATAAAACTATACAGGGGGCAGATGCTCTTAATCCCTGTGCTTGCCCTTGCTCCTGTTATATTTGTGGGGAGATATGCCTATCTTCTGGACCTTTTCAGCCTGTGCGGGATATATGCCCTTATTGTGGGGGGGCTGACACTCCTCATGGGTTTTGCCGGCCAGATTTCCCTGGGGCATGCAGCCTTCTATGCCCTTGGCGCGTATTGCTCCGCACTCCTTTCTCTTCGCTTGGGGTTTTCCATCTGGATCTCAGGCATTATTGCAATTATCATAACAGTTGTGTTTTCCCTTCTGATGGGTTATCCGCTCATGCGATTGAAGAGCCATTATCTGGCTTTGGCTACCCTGTGTGTGGGAATCATTGTCTATGAAGCTATTAACCGCTCGGAATCCCTTACAGGCGGAGCAAACGGTCTCTATAATATCCCGCCCCTCAAGGTCGCGGGTTATGATCTGAGCCGGCCTGTGATTCGCTACTATGTGATATGGGGTGTAGTAATCCTGATGACCTTCTGGCTATGTAATCTATTCGAATCCGGACTGGGCCGGGGGCTTCTTGCCATTCATTCCGATGAATCAGCGGCAAGCGCCTTTGGCGTGAATGTGGATCGATACAAACTTGCTGTTTTTGTTGGCTCCGGCGTCCTGGGTGCGATGGGAGGCTTCTTATATACCCACCTTTACAGCCCCACTTATCTGGGGCCGGAGGAGTTTAATCTTTTATTTTCCATAAAGCTTGTTGTAATGGTCGTAATCGGAGGGCTCGGAAGCGTTTGGGGAGGGATCGCGGGGGCCTTTATTCTCACAACCCTGCATGAAATCCTTTCACTATTCGGGGAGACATTCCATATCGTTCTCATCTCCCGGATAGAACCTTTTCTATATGGATTGATCCTTGTCCTGATAATCATATTTTTCCCTGAAGGCTTCATCCCGGGGATAAAAAAAGGGATACGGGATCTTTGGAAAAGGCGGACGGGATAGATATGTCTATTCTTATAGCTGATAAAATCTCCTGTCATTTCGGCGGCCTGGTGGCTGTGGACCGGGTCTCCTTCCAGGTCGAGCCAGGGGAGATCTTCGCGATCATCGGCCCTAATGGCGCGGGGAAGACAACCATCTTCAATCTTCTGAGCGGATTCTTGCCCCTGGCCGGAGGAGAGATTCAGTATAAGGGTAGTAGGATCGATGGATGGCCTCCCCACCGGTTGGCTAAAGGGAAAATGATCCGCACCTTTCAGGATGCCCGGCTCTTTACCAATATGACAGTTTTGGATAATTGCCTTGTAGGAATGCATTGCCATAGCAAAAGGGATTTCATAACCACTTC
>JBLIRS010000042.1:0-14659 GCA_049472415.1 bacterium
TAATAAGGAAAAACAAAAATTTGATCTATTTAGTTCTGCAGAATTTTAAACAGACAGACTATAATATAGAAGAAGAACTTTTTAGCGAAGGTTTAGTAGCGTTATGGAACGCAATACTATACTATGATCCTAATAATTATGATCCTAATACGATTTCCTGGTACGGAGTAAGTTCTGAGAGATTCGACACAAGCAGTCTGCCGGATTGGGAAAGATGCGCCTATCAATTTGAGTTGTGTGCCTGGGCGCGTATTACTAACGGGTTTTATTATATTTACGGAAGATGTTTTCGAGACCATTATTACATTACATTTTAGTAATCATTAAGATCAAATATTTAATTATTAAGGATTGGAGGAACCAATCATGAAAAAAGCGCTTTTAATTACCATTATAAGCATTTTTCTTCTGGCAGCTTTTCAAACTTATGGTTTTGGCGCCCCAACACTAGATAGTATAGGAAACAAGTCAGTGGCCGCAGGGGGCGCTATAAGCATCGACCTTCATGCAACGAATACAGGAGTTTTAATCTTTGATACTGAAAATTTGCCATCTTTCTGCTCGTTAGATGAGTTAGAAGTGGATTTTGACGGCATTGCTGCAATAGATTGCAACACCAGTTGCCTGGACGACGGATCATACAACATAACTGTTATTGTTTATGATGAGTATATGATACAGGATCCGGAGCATATGGATTCAAAGACCTTTACCCTTGAAGTTACTGAGGTGAACTGCGCTCCGGAGCTTGCCAGCATTGGACCACAGAACGTGGCCGAGACAGCCACCCTGTGTATTCCTTTGTCTGCAACAGATCCTGAAGGAGATACACTGGCATTTGCTACAGCGGGTCTGCCTGGTTTCTGTACACTCCATGATGATGGAATTGCCTCATGCACTGGCTGTAGCGGTGGAGTTGGCACATGCATTGTATGTAATCCCTCTTGCACGGACTCCATGTCATCCCCATACTCCATTACAGTGACAGTCACGGATGATGGTGTGCCTAACACCTCCGATTCGGAGACCTTTGATCTGACAGTTACTGAAACGAACTGTGCTCCGGAGCTTTCCATCATCGGGCCGCAGGTGGTGGATGAGGGAGCAACCCTGTGTATTCCTTTATCTGCAACAGATCCAGATGGCGGTACACTAACATTTACTCCAGGGGTTCTGCCGGGTTTCTGTACATTCCATGACGATGGAATGGCCCCATGCGCTGGCTGTGTCGGTGGAGTTGACACATGCATTGTATGTAATGCCTCTTGCACAGACTCCGTGTCATCCCCATACTCCATCACAGTAACAGTCACGGATGATGGTGTGCCGAATCTCTCCGATTTTGAGGTCTTTGACCTGACAGTCTATGAATCGAACTGCCCTCCTGTGCTTTCCAGCATCGGGCCGCAGGTGATGGATGAGGGAACAACTCTGTGTATTCCTTTGTCTGCAACAGATCCGGATGGCGACACACTGGGATTCAGTACAATTGGGCTGCCAGATTTTTGTATACTCTATGAAAATGATATTGCCTCATGTATTGACTGTATCGGTGGAGTTGGCACATGTATTGTATGCAAACCCACTTATGAGGACTACAGTCCAACCTCCTACTCCATTACAGCGATAGTCACGGATGATGGTTCGCCGAATCTCTCCAATCAGGAGGTTTTTGGGCTAACAGTCAATGATTCTTCTCCTCTTTCGGGTGTTGTTTTGCTCTTTGATATCTCCGGCAGTATGAGCACAGAACATGATGGTACTTCGCGTCTGACCCTGGCCAAAAATGCAGCTATACCTTTTATGATTTTGATGAACGATTTTTATTCTGAAAGGGCCAATTTTGGTATTGCCACATTTCCTGAGTATGGTTATTATCCTTGTAGGGGAGCAGTTATTATTCCAATGACCCTGATTACAGACGATACGTTAACCGATGCCCTCATAGAGATTGCAGATTTTGAAACCTGGGACGCTACCCCGCTTCTTAACGGTGTGGAAACAGCCATGGGCATGTTCAGTACAGAAATTAACAAAGCTATCGTTTTGCTCACCGACGGCTATCACAACTGCCCATATTGGGCTAGTGAGACAGATCCAAATGTCATTGCTCTGATTGCTCAGTTGAATTCTGAATCCATAAGGGCCTTTAGCATCGGATTTGGCCGGCCTACTGATGTTGATCATCCCCTTCTTCGAGCACTTGCAGATGGCACAACACCCGCAGAATTTGAGGGAAGCCAGTTTTATGATGTGACTACGGCAGATTTCGATCCCAACACCTGGGACCCGGCAGTGGCTCTACAATCCACTTACAAATCAATCCTGATAGATGCCCTGGACCTGGACGCATATACAGATCCAATGGGGATCCTCAAGGGTGGGGAGGAACCTCTGCTAAAAACGGTTAATATCAATGAATACGATCAGAAGGTCAGTGTATATCTAAGCTGGAAGACCTCCGATCCGGACCGGCTTGGTCTTACGGTAACGACGCCTGACAATGAACCGATCCCAACCGATGGCTCGGGGGTATCCTTCCATCAGGGAGATAATTATAAGATCCTGACTGTGGATCGTTCATTTCTCCAGGAAAACGGAAAAGTCGGTCCATGGCTAATCCGGATTGAAGCCAATAATGTCCCTAACGGCGAGAACGAACACTATCAATACAGCGTCATTGTGGACTCTGATCTTAAGATGGAGACCGGCTTTGACAAGAATGAATATCATGTCGGTGATACCATAATCCTCAGCGCCAAGATCACTGTTTCGGGTCAGCCGGTTACCGGTTTGGAGGATGTCTCCGTCCTG
Organism: bacterium; assembly: GCA_049472415.1. Taxonomy (GTDB): domain Bacteria; phylum SZUA-182; class SZUA-182; order DTGQ01; family JAFGSM01; genus JBLIRM01. The sequence goes on from JBLIRS010000042.1 coordinate 2,815, forward strand.
ATTACAGGGCCTGAGGAGGGGATAGGAAACTGGTTCGCAGCGAACAAGGTCGGCTCGGCCGATCTTCAAAAAGTGCCAGATTCTCGCGGGGGCGAAGAACTATTACCATTTGAGCGCAAGGCCCAGTTTCTTACGGACTTTCGCTTGGTGCCATTCCCCGGGCCTACGGCACCATATACTCTGACCCTTTATGATGATGGTACACATGGTGATGCTATCGCAGAAGATGGGATATACACCAACAATTTTTCCAATACCACAAAGGAGGGAACCTATTCCTTTTATTTTAGGGCAAGCGGACAGATGGATGGCGTAACTGATTTTGTCCGGGATGATGTGGTCCAGAAATATCTGACTATAAATGTGTCAAATATCCTGGTGGATATTTTCTGCCTTCCCTCAGAGGGTAAATTGAGGCGCTTGGAACTTACCGTTACACCCAAAGATCAATTTGGCAATCATTTGGATCCCAGACGTGCCGAAGCGCTCATATTAAATTCGGATAAAGGCTATTTTAAGGGCGAATTACAAAATATGCTGAACGGATCTTTAAGGCAGGTGCTGGAATTGTCTTCATACCAGGCCTCCAGTATATTCAATTTGGATTTGCATTTCCATGACTCAGCATTCTCTCATAATTTTATACCTGATGATTATCTCCCCTCTACAGGATATGTAACATTTCCTGTTTCCCCTGTTTTATCATATCCAGGCCAGAGTTTTATTCCATATAGCCTGCTCTATCTTCCTTTGCACAAAGATCTATCAATTTATAATAATTATTCGGCTTTTCCTTTTTACCAGAGAAGTAATCTGCCATTTGTACTCCCTTATTTTAGTTCATTTCCAAGCACGTTTTCCACGACCTATATGCCTGTAAACAATCCGCTCACTTATCTATATAGATTTACAAGGAGCAGCTCTTTTATATATTCACCTGGTTTGGTTCCGTCATATTGGTATTGGTTTTCCATTGATCCATATTATATTTTTTGTGATTAAGGAAATTAAGGAACCTTCTCCTTGCTATTTCTTATTAATGGTAGGGGCCGTGCAATACACGGCCCCTACCATATAACATGGAAAACTGGTTTGTTCAAATGTTTCCTATGATCAAATTATCATTACAGGATTGACAAGTCTTATTATTATGAAATATTCTTTTTAAGCTAAATTTTTCATTATATTTACCTCAATAAAGAATCACTAACTGCATTTAAACAAATTTGGTCTGGCAATTTCAGGTTATAGCTCTTTGGGTTTTGTATTTGAATCAAAATGAACAAAATAGGGAGGAGTTGATATGCAAAGACAATGGAAGAAAACAATAGTTTTTTTCTATTGGTGGTTTTTTGCGGGTGTACTCTCACCATTATGTGCCGAAGGAATATCCAATAAAACCTGTGATGGTCCCGGAGTTAAATATCAGCCAGCCAATCAGGTTAATCAATTTTTTAACCGGGAGACTGTTGATATGTCAAATCAGGGAGGACCCTCTGATATAGAAATAGAACCCGGGAAAGAGATATCAATATACCTGGAACCTTTCGGAATGAGGATAAAAAGGTTTTATCTCTCCCTCTTTTATGAGCAATTGCGCTTTTCAAGATCGTATGTTAATTATACTTATGGTGTTTACCAGCCAAAATCAGAGGCCGATATTTATGGAATAAAGGCAGGGGGTATTTTTTAGTATTTTTATTAACTGAACATATAGGAAATATATCCAACCGCGATCACAATTATGCTGCCCACCATAGTGTAAAGAGGCCAGGCTATGGTCAGGCCTTCCCCTGGCAGTAAGATCTGAACAGGGCCCTTTACCAGAAAGAGAAGAGCGATCAACCCGGCAAAAAACCCTATAATAGCGTCAAGACGCCGGAGCTTTTTGGAAAGGATACCCAGCAGGAAAGCCCCCAGCAACCCACCATAGGTGTAAGAGGCTATTCCAAGTCCCAGTTCAACGACTGCCGGCCGTTGTCCCGGTGAATTAAGCTGCAAAATGGCAAAGAAAAATGCTGAGCAGGTAATGATTACCCCCCAGATGATGGTGATTATCCTTGATATCCTCAGGTCTTTCTCCGGAGAATTGTTTCTTCCCCGGTAAGGTTTGTATAAATCCATCATCGTTGAAGATGCCAGTGAATTGATGGAAGAGGATAGCGTACTCATGGCAGCGGCCAGTATGGCAGCTACGATCAAACCTGACAGCCCGGAAGGGATTTCTTCTACAATGAATTTCGCGAATATTTCATCTGTTGTGGCGAGCCCCAGAAGGGCAGGGGCCTTTCCACTGTAAAAACTGTAGAGCAGGAGGCCGATAAACATAAATAAAGAAAACTGAAGGAATACCACAAATCCGCTTATGATCAGGGCCTTTTTGCTGGACCGGACATCTCTGGTTGTCAGAAGACGTTGTACCATGAGCTGGTCAGTGCCGTGAGATGCAATTGAAAAGACACCTCCCCCTATGACAGCCGTAAAGAAGGTGTACGGTTGGGCGATAAAATCCTTGAAGGGTAAATCAAATCCCAGGCGAAAGAGTTTTAATTTGCCCGCGTTTTGTAAAAACCCCAGGGCGCTGATAAGCCCTTGAGGCAGGCGGGCCAGAATAATTCCCATAGCCAGGAAAGCCCCTCCGATGTAAATGAACATCTGGATCACGTCCATCCAAATCACCGCTCTGATCCCTCCCAGAAAGGTATAGATGAATGTAACCGCTGAAATGAGCAGGATTGAGATAAAATAGACATTCAGGTCGGAAACTTTGAAATTAGCCAACCGGAGGATTATGGCGATGGGAATGGCAGAAGCGAAAAGACGGACTCCGTCTGCCAGCAAACGGGTCAGCATAAAGGTCGAGCTGGTAACGTTACGCATTCCGTCACCAAAACGCTCACCGAGAAACTGGTAGGCTGTTGTCAAATTCCCCTGGTAATACCTGGGTAAAAAGACCGTGCTCACCAGTGTCCTTCCCAGGATATATCCGAAGGTTATCTGCAGGAAGGTCAGGTTCCCCCCATAGGCGACGGCCGGTATGCTTATGAAGGTCAAGGTGCTCGTTTCCGTGGCCACCAATGAGAATAGAACGGCCCACCAGGGGATTTGATGGCCTCCCAGAAAATAGTCCGCCGTGGATCTCTGTTTGCCGGAGATCACCAGTCCGAATACAACCACTCCCACCATATACAGCAGGACAACGAGATAATCGATAATGCTAAAACCCATTTGCCAAATGCGAGGTCTCAAATAGTATAATCATTATATCCATTCCAGATATTCCTTCGTGCTGGAAGCGAACTCCTTAAATCATACTTAGGATTGCCTCCTTGATCTCATTATTAAATCCGGAATAGGCTTTATCTTTAATAAATATCATCGGGAAATAGCCAAAACTTTGGGATAATCCTTCACTGGACCCGAACAACGATTGAATCGCTGCCATGTCGTCCCAGAATCCCTGATCGCTAATGAGATGCTCCTCCACAGGATAACTTATCGTGTCCAGAAAATCCAGAAAGAGGATACACATAGGCCCGGTGCCGTTATGAAAAAAGACAATCATATTTCCGACATCCGCCATTGGAGGAAAATCATCGATTGAATGCATGTCTTCCACATCGGGTTCTTCGTCCAATGGGATTAGCGGAATGGGGGTTGTATATTGTACTTCCCTGTTTTGCGGTATTTCTGAAAAGGGAAGTGTTATATCGACGGTGCCGAATCCATCCAGATTCACCCAATTAACATCCGTATTGTCAAAAAATTCCAGATAGACTTCGTTCCACGCGGCCTTTGCCCCTCCGATATGTGTGTGTGAAACCGGAGAGATTTTATTGTACACTAAAGAATCAAAAAGCTCTTCTTTGAATTGTTCAGTCGAGCCTTCCCTGGACCAGTAGCTAATGTCGCACAAGCTCCCCGTCCCCCATTTTTCTGATCCTACATTTGAGACAGAGAAGATTTTTACATCATATTCTTCCGGTTTATAAATTGTCGCTTTCGCGCCTGTAGTGCCTCTTGCCAGGATATATTCAATTCCGAGCGCTTCGGCGGCTTTTATCGTGTTTTCGTCATAGGCAAAATAGCGGGATGAAAACGCCCTTACCGGTTTGCCTATGCATGCCTCGATTGTCTCTATGGTATCTCTCATTAGCTCGTACTGCTCTTCATAAGGTTTGTCCCAAAAGGGCTCTTCGGAGTATGAAGCACGTATCTCTACGCCATATTTTTGAAGCTTTATCAGGTTTGTGCAGTTTTCAACTGCAAAATCAGCGGTTACTCCCAGTAACGCCGGTATCCCCCTGCTTTGTAACTCATAAACGAAATTATTGAGCCCAACTACGCTTTCACTCTCAGATAGAAGCATCAAGCCGATCGTGCCAATAAACGGAAAATCATCAATAGAACAGGGATTATCTATATTGGCTTCTTCATCAAGGGGTATCAGCGGCTTGGGAGTGGTATACTGGACTTCCCTGTTTTGGGGGATTTCCGAAAAGGGTTGGGTAATATCTATCTCTCCGAAGGAATCCAGATCAGTCCATATTACGTCCGCATTGTCAAAGAAATTGATATATTGTTCATTCCATGCTGCTTTGAGCCCTCCCAGATATGTGTGGGAGACCGGAGATATCTTGTCATATTTTAGGGCATTGAACAGTTCATCGCCAAAATCTTCCGGTGATCCTTCTCTGGCCCAATAACTATAGTCACATAGACTGCCTGTTCCCCATTTAGGCGAGGAGACGTTAGAAACGGAGAAGATCCTGACATCATATTCTTCGGGTTTATATATGGTTGCCTTCGCGCCGGTAGTCCCCCTTGCCAGTACATAAGGAACCCCCAGATTTTCTGCCGCCTGTAACGTATTCACATCATATGCAAAATAACGCGAACCGATTACCCTCATGGGTTTTCCCGTACAAGCTTCTATGGTTTCTTTGGTGGTTTTAATGGCTTCGAACTGTTCCTGGTAAGGTTTATCCCAGAATGGCTCCTGAGAACATACACCTCCCACTTCCACACCGTATTCCTGCAGTTTCTTAATGTTTTCACAATTCTCGGCAACAAAATCCGAGCTGACTATCAACAATGAAGGGATATCCCTTTCCTGTAGCTCATAGACAAAATTATCAAGGCCTTCCACACCTTCAAATTCTATGAGCAACATCAAGGCCCTGGTCTCCGTTGTCTCCGCCTCAGGCTCCGCAGGCTTCTTTGATGCTGATTTCGCGTAGGGATAATAAAAAGGATTCATATAATATGGCATGGCAAAGGATGAATAAAAAGGATTCGTGCCGAGATATTCTTTATATGCCCTTAGGCCTTGATTTCCATAATCACCGAATCGAAAACCTGTCAAGGGTTTCAAAAGAAATGACTGTGATATCATTTGATTAGCCCAATTTTCATTTCCGTTTGCAAGCGGGGTTGTCCAGGGAGTTAAGATATTGAATGACTGGTTAGTCCAGGAGCTGTTTCTTGCCTGTATATAATTATTTATAAAAGGGGTTGACATGGAAGATGACCGAAGATTTAAATTCCCCTGCATCGTGGCAAGCTGGCCTGTCCAGCTTCCGGGCAGGGAAAAGAAAGTATTCGTCCATGACGTTGGTTGTAAAATGCTTTGATAAGTCTGATTTAGAAATCTTTGAATATCTTGATTCTGATGTGATAGTTGAGCCATGGATGGCGAGCAAAGCAGGAATAATAAAATGGTATATAATATTGAAAATAATATGGTTTTTTTAATGTTTTGCATGTTTATCCCTTCCTTACTTAATTTTAATATGTTCTTGTTTCATTAAACAATACAATATGCAAAAAGGATTTAAGCCCTAATGAACAATCTAAAAGTTATGAGAAAAAGAAAAGCAGAAGGAATTCTAATTTTATTTGATAATCTATACTGCTCAGATATTAAAACTTTAAATCAATTTGTAAACCAATAAATAAAGCAATATCAGATATTATAAAACTATCATCCTATAATAATATTATTAAATAGTTTAACTGTTATCATCCTTGCTTTTATAAAAAAATTTACCTTATCTTATGGATTTTGTCAAGTGATGGATGGAACAGGGAATCAGATGTGTTTTTCCTCCATCCATTCGCTTTTCAAAGATCTGGCAAAAATTTCTCCTGCAATTCTAAGTGATACAATTATGTCAACAAACCATATTTTTTTCTCGCGAACTGAATCAAAACCCAGGCATCCAATTAATGACCTGTTATGAAACATAGGAATTGTTACAATCGATTTGATTCCATGCGCAAGGAATATTCTTTTTCTGCATATGCTTTTGGCGGAATCGGTTTTTCCTATCATCTCTATTAAACGGCATATCTCGAGGATTCTAAAATTTTAGCCGAGAATATTGCTGACCTCACTTTTGATGTCGATAGCCATTGATTCCTCTTTAAAAAAGGATCATATTAAAAAAGGATCAGATTAACCTTTTAATATCGTCCAGCCATCCTCTGTAGGCAGATCAATTACAAATGTGGTTTGCCTGCCCTCGAGACTATTTACTTCTATGGTGCCTTTATGATCTGAGATTATCCCATAACTGACACTCAGGCCCAGTCCCGTTCTTTTTTCATCCCTTTTTGTGGTAAAAAAGGGATCAAATATATTATCAACCTTGTCCTTTCCGATCCCGGTACCGTTATCTGTAAAGAGAATTCTGAGATAAGGAATACCGTCTTTTTTTATCTTTTTGACTTCGATCTGGATGAGCTTGTTTCCGTTTGCCTGTGGATACTTTTCATTAAGTGCATCCCTGGCATTCAGAATGAGATTTATAAAGACCTGTTCAAGTTGACTGTATTTAGCTCTAATTCTAGGTAAATCAGAATCATAGCATATTTGGACCTTGATTTTGTTCATGACAAGGTAGGCATCCATAAAGGCGAGTGAGACATTTATTATATCCGGTATATAACAGGGGCTAAAACTATTTTTCTCAACCCTTGCAAAGGCCATTAAATTTTGAACAATATTGGTGATCCTCTCTCCTTCGTATAGTATCCCCTGTATATAACCGGCATGATCCGACTTTGGATTCAATTCGGCATTAATGAGGTCTGCGTAATTAATTATAGCATTAATTGGATTCGTTATATCATGGGCCACACCTTCTGCAAGCACTCCCATTGAAGCTAATTTAGAAGACTGGATCAACTGTGCCTGTGTGGACTTGATATTTTTGTATGCCTGAGTCAACTCATTGATAAGATTGTGTATTTCCCTCATATCCCTTGCTACATATACCATACCAAGGAAATTCCCTGTTTTGTCCTGCATCATGGAAACGGAGAGATTGATGGGTATTTCAACATTATCCCTGGTCTTGTAAAGAGCATCATAGTTTGTGAAACCTTCCTTTATAAGCATCTCCGTTTTAGGCCCTCTGAAGTTTGTACCATTCTTTGCAAGAATTTTTTCAACAGGTTGTCCTACCAGGTCCTCTTCCTTGTCATATTTAAGAAGCCTCAAAGTGGCCTGGTTTACCATGCGTATTGTATAATCGGTGTTCACAACGACCAGGGTATCTGTCATGCTCTTAATAATGTTATTGATATATTCTTTGGCACGGATTAATTGCTCTTGATAGATTCTTAAAGATTCTGTCATCCGGTTGAAAGAATCAGCCAGTTCCCCGATCTCGTCAGTTGAATTAACCTGTGCTTTATGGTTCAGGTCGCCGGCAGAAATCTTTATTGTGGCCTTAAGAAGCTGCCGGACCGGACCGGTGATATTGGAAGAGAAAACAATTCCTCCGATCATACCCCCGATAAAAAGTAAAAGGCTAATGAGGATGGTGAAATGCATCAAAGCGGTTTTCGTCTTATCCGCCATCTCTTTGGCCCTTTTTCCATCCTTTTTATAATATCCCATGAGTGTGTCCAAATTCGTTACTACTTGATCTGCAATGAAGTCCATTTTTTTCATTTTTTTGGCGCCTTCATATTTAAGTGGATCTTCAATTGCTAAAATCTGGCTTGCAAGGTCAGCTACCATTTCAAAATTATCTTTTAACGTATTGATGATCTCTTTCGATGGACTCGTCTTTGACAGCTTCAGAATTTGATCCATTTCAGTGTTAAGTTGAGTAAGAAGTATCCTGTAATTCTCCCTTTCAGCCTTGTTTCCCATTATCAGGTAATCATGAGGGGGCATGAGTAATCCCTGAAAGGAGATCATGAATTCATAAAGGGATTGAATAATCTCGGAATTTTTATCCTTTAATCCCATGTGTATTAATTTCGTCAAAGCCTGTCTGATATGCTCTGAGTGCTCATCCATCTCCATCATCAACCTTCCTGCCTTAATCCCCAAAGGATCCGGAATATAAAGGATATCATGGGCCAAACTCTCTATATTTACTATTCCCTGACTGGCCGATGTTAGATATTTTTCCCTCCCATCATCCCATTCATCTTTGTGTGTTTTGATCATTTCAGTAACATTGGAAAGGTTTTGTTCTATTTCTTTGAGATCGTTCTCAAATTTATAGATTTCATTAGGATTGCTATAAATAAGATAGTCATGGGGCGGCATAATGAGCTTTTCAAAAGATAGGCGAAGGTTATGGATCATGCAATTATAGGATGCGGCATTTAAAATTATTTCACCGTCATGTCCGATCCGCTGAACACTCCATAAAGACACAACACTCATTACAAGGACCAGTGTCAACATGATCATCGTGAAAGATATCAATTTCTTTCCAATGCCAAATTTCATTTTTGCCGGAAATAGTCTGAATAATAAAGCCATCATTAACCTTGTACAATATCAAATAGTAATTTAAACAAAGAATCTTCATTCCTTATTAATACCGTAAATCGAAAGATTTTGAAAAATAAAAGGAGAAATTATGACCCAATGTATTTTGAACTACAGCTATAAGCATTCATGGTATCATGAGCTACGAAATTTACAGTATTAAAAAAATTTTCAGCAATTTTTATGCCTTTCCTGTTCCCCTCTTATGTTCAATGTTTTTACGGCTTATATCTGATGTAATCCATAAAAATAACACACAGTACCATATAATATATGCTATAAGATATATACTGTACAATATATACATATTAATTATTAGGTTTTATTTTTGATTAACATTTTGATGGATTCGTAAAAAGTCATCGAGCTTTAATTTATTGAAATAATTAATAAAATATACATTTTGTCTCTTGATTTTTATCCCTCATTATGGTATAAAAGGCATTAAAGATCAACCACTTGAGGGGGAAAAGCATGATTAAGATAAAAAACCACAAACAGATAAATCTTTTTGATCCATGGGAATATATAAGTCCCAAGCGTCGAAAGATGCTTGATGAATCCTGGTCAGGATTATTCCAAAAAGAGGTGCTTCCATCACTTCCCATAGATAAAGTTATCTCCCATTTTCATAACAGTTTTGGACGTCCCACCAAGGAACTCCATACAGTATTGGGGGTCCTTGTCCTTCAGCAGGCCTTTGATTTAACCGATATAGAAACCGTAGAGCAATTCGCCTTTAATCTGCAGTGGCACTATGCCCTTAACATTACCGAGGAATCAGACTCAGCCAAATATATATGTCCAAAGACCCTATGGAACATGCGCACCATGGTTGCCACTGATAAACTGGACAATCTTATATTCAATGATGTCACAGGAAAACTTGCCGAGGTCTTCAAAGTAACCTGACACACAGCGTTTAAATTCTACTCATATAAAATCCAACATGAGACGCCTTGGGAGGCTGTGTATTTTCACTGAAACCCTTCACAAGTTTTTGGGAAATCTCAAAAGGGGCCATAAGGAGCTTTTTGATACCATTGATCAAAAGATCACCGATAAATATCTTACAGATAATGCCGTTGGATGTTTTTCCAGGGTAAAGCCCTCGGACTCTCGGAAGACCCTCAATGAGGTAAGCAGGGATCTTTTTTGTTTTGTGCAGCAGTTTAAAGGCTGCGATGAAGTCACCGCAATACACAGATGCAAATAGCTTGAGTAAGTCTTAACCGAGCAGTGCAACCTTACAGGATCCGATAATAATCCTGTTGAGATAAAGCCCCCCAAACAGAATTGAGTCCCCCGGAATTTGTCTAATGGAAAAAAACACTTGCATGCGTCTATTAAAGTGAGATATAAAAAACATAGTTGACAAAACAGGGAGATTTTATGTCCTTTACCCGGTCCCTTCGATTTATATATACTGAAAGATCACGCCTTCCTTTATGGGGAATATTTATTCTGATCCTTCTCCTTATCTGCTGGATGGTATGGTTTTCTTTCGTAAAGATCCCCATTTATACAATGACGGATTCGGCCCGCCTGGAAGTGGATCAGGCTTCACACCCCATACAAACATCCATTGATGGAAAGATCACGGAGATTTCCATGAAGCTCGGACAGGAGGTCCAGGTCGGGACTATCCTTGTCAGATTGGATGATCAGCTCCTTCAGTTGAGAAGAAAAGAAGCGCAGGACCGGTTCAACTCTCTCTCAGCCGAATCATCGGCCCTGGAAAAACAAATATCCCAGGAAGAAATGCTCCTTGAAGAGGAAGGGAAAATCGTCCTTATAAAACTTCAGGAGGCGCAGTCCCGTTATCAGGAAGGAGAGATAGCGGCAGCGTTCGCGGAGAATGAAGTCAAACGCTTAAACAAGCTTTTCACCCAGGGTGCCCTCTCTGAGTCAAAACTTTTACACGCTAAATCCGAAGCAGAAAAGCAGAGGGCATCGGCAGAAGCACTGCGTATAGCCCTTGACAGACTCAGGGGGGAATGTCAGGTCCAGGAGAAGAGGCGCCAGACGCGCTTAAGCCAACTCAGGCAGCAACTTCTTCACATTCAGGGAGAGATTCAGAACAGCGCCACGGTTATGGAGCAGCTCGACTGGGAGATTGAGAAACACCGCATCAGGACTCTGGTGGCCGGTGAAATTGCCGAAGTTGCCGACCTTCATCCGGGGATGTTTATTGAAGAGGGATATCGGCTCGGAGCCATTCTGCCACAGGGCAAGCTCCGTGTGGTGGCGTATTTTGAGCCGGCAGTAGCCCTTGGCAAGGTTCACCCTGGCCAGAAGGCTTATCTCAGGATGAAGGGCTTTTCCTGGCTGGAATACGGACGGGTGGCTGCCAGGGTCCAGAAGGTCAGCCAGGAGATCCGCCACGGACAGTTGCGGGTCGATCTGGAGGTCTATGATAAAGACAGCCCAATCCCCCTGCAGCATGGTCAGCCGGTAAGGGTTGAGATTGAAACAGAAAGGATTACGCCTGCAACACTGGTTCTCCGAAAAGCGGGAAATGTCTTTTCTCCGGGATCTCCTTCCGTTTCCATAAATAGTCATTCCCTGACCTTGGAAGTTGTTGCCTCCAGAGCAGCAAGACAGCAGGGCCTGATGTACCGGGAAATGCTTCCGCCCGATCATGGGATGCTGTTTGTTTTCCCAAGGGAAGGCCCTCTTTCATTCTTGATGAAAGATACGTTTATCCCGCTCAGTATAGCCTTTCTTAATTCCGAAGGGATCATCCTGAAGATTATGAAAATGTATGTTGAACCTACGAATAATGAAGCGTTGTCTAGAACATATGCCACGGACCCTCATGCGCCTGCTATGTATGCCCTGGAAGTGAATCAGGGCTGGTTTGAAAGCCATGGGGTTAGACGTGGAAACCGGGTAAAAGGTCTCAAACGATTGAATATCGGCTTTGTAGAATCCCAGGCCTGACCTGACACACACAGGATTTTTTAAATGCTTGTTTCTCTTATCAAAAAACAGAAAAAATCTTTTATCCCGGAGGTCATTCAAAGCTCGGCCATGGATTGCGGTCCG
>JBLIRS010000043.1:0-14494 GCA_049472415.1 bacterium
CACTGGTTTTGCCAAGGATTTTGCCAGGCAGTTTGAATAGAGTTCTGGTAAGGACTCCAGGCCAGGGGTTGAGTCCACGTGTTAGTGAGTCCCCATATTTGGGCTGATGTAATTCGTGCGCTGTTAAAAGTAAATAGAATTAAAGAAAGAAATATAAAAAATATTGAAAATAAAATATCCATTTTTATTTTCTTAAGCATTTCAATCCTCCTGCATCCTAAGATACAAAATACGTTTTTTTACTTGTTTGCAAACTGCAAAATTAACAGGCAATGTATGGATTTAAGCATATTTTATTCCAGGAAAACAGATCGTATTTGTTTGTGATTTGAACATGTCCAGGGATGAGTTTTGCTAAGGATTTGCCGGAATCAACCAAGTTTCTTAGAGGTTTAAATAGAATTGTGATAAGGTGTATTTAAGTGATAGTAAGTAATTTTATTAATACTGTGTAACAATTTGCATAATAGGAAAAAAAATATCCAATTATTAATAATTATAACATTGTTTGCAACATAAGATTTGTGCCTTTTTTAAAGGCCAGAAGCATTTTTTTATCAGTGATTTATGATTTTTATTCCTTGCAATTTCCAATAAAGGTCAGTAATATATGCAAACTTATTTAGACATTATTTAATTTCACTAATTTTAAGATGATCGATATTTATTAATATCAATTGCTTGCTGAACGAGTTGATTAAATCTGTGCCCTCCTTGTTCTCTATGTTTAAAAAATATAAAAAAAATAAAAGAGAAACGAATATTTTAGAAACATTGGATTTTAGGCCGGACCCGGTCTATAATACATATAAAATCATTCTAAGGACCAGCTTGATGCTATAACCCTTAGATTATATGATATTTTTTTAGCGTTGAGGGATTACAATCAAGAATGACAAGTATTGTGTTTTTTAAAAATGATAACACTCCTGTAGAATAGGAATAATCATGAAGAAGTTATTGATCATTATCTTTGGGCTTGCATTTACCATTCTTTTAGGCTGGAAGGTCTATGAAGGGGTATTTGCTTCAAAAAAGGAATTAAATAATGAAAGGAAAAAACAGGCAGTAGCCGTTGAGGTTTCCCCGGTCACAAAGGATACCATCCGTGATGTTCAAATCTTTACCGGCACTTTGAAGCCCAAGGCCCATTTTATTGTTGCCCCTAAGATTGGGGGGAGATTAGAAAAGCTCCTTGTCAATATTGGCGATGTTGTAAAGCATGATCAGTTGATTGCAGTGCTGGAGGATGAGGAATATGTTCAACAGGTTGAGCAGGCCCGGGCGGAGTTGGCCGTAGCCAGGGCGAATATTGATGAGCAGAACAGTGCCCTCAAGAATGCAGAGCGTGAGTTTGAGAGGATTCAGGCCTTGCGGGAGAAAAAGATAGCCTCAGAGTCCGAGCTGGATTCCGCCAAGCTACAGCTTGAAGCCAAATCGGCCAATTATAAGGTTGCCCTGGCCCAGGTGTCTCAGAAGGAAGCCGAGCTTAAAGCGGCGCAGGTAAGGCTGTCTTATACAAAGATCAATGCCTCCTTGACAGATGGGGATGGATCGATGGTGGTTGGTGAGCGCTTTGTTGATGAGGGTGCCATGCTTCAGGCAAATTCCCCTATTGTTTCTGTATTTGATATCAGCTCTCTGACTGCCGTGATTTTCGTAATTGAGCGGGACTATCCAAAGGTAAAGATAGGACAGGAAGCCTTTGTAACCACTGACGCGTATCCTGATAGGTCCTTTACCGGAAAGATCATTCGTGTTGCTCCTGTATTAAAAGAGGAATCCCGTCAGGCAAGGGTAGAGATCGAGATTCCCAATCCTGACCGGTTACTTAAGCCGGGCATGTTTACACGTGTGCAAATAGAATTTACAAAACATGAGGGAGTGACTGTAGTACCCCTGGCTTCACTTGCAAAGCGCACGGATCAACAAGGTGTTTTTTGGGTGGACAGGGAATATATGAAAGCCCGTTTTATCCCTTTGAAACTGGGCATTGTCAATGGGGATAAGGCCGAGGTTGTCAACCCTCCCCTGTCCGGATTTGTTGTAACCATGGGACATCATCTTCTGGAAGACGGATCTGACATTATCCTGCCTGATGAGCAGCAGGAAGCCCAGGGTAGTAAATGATACACGCATACCTTTCACGGATCGCCAATATTTAGATAATAAACCATGAGGATTTCAAAGCTTGCCATAGACCGCCCCGTTTTTACGATCATGGTGACATTGATTGTCATCCTTTTGGGTGTTGTGTCCCTGAGCCGCCTTCCTATTGATCTGATGCCGGATATAACCTATCCTACCCTCAGCATAAGCACAGACTATAAAAATGCGAGCCCTGAAGAGATCGAGGAGTTGATTACTCGTCCCATCGAGGAAGCCATGAGCGCTGTCCCGGGCGTGGAAGAAGTGACCTCTGTTTCCACAGAAGGAACGAGCAATGTCCGCGTGTCTTTTGTATGGGGGACCGACCTCGATGTTGCGGCCAATGACATACGCGACCGTCTGGACCGTATAATTGCAAACCTGCCGGATGAGGCAGAGAGGCCAAGTCTGCGAAAGTTCGACCTGGCAAGCTTTCCTGTTCTGATCCTCGGGGCCTCAGGTGATCTTGATCCCATTCAGATGCGCCGTATTATCGATAATCAGGTCAAGTACAGGATCGAGCGTGTACCCGGGGTGGCTTCATTAACCGTTTGGGGCGGGCTTAACCGTGAGATCCATGTGAATCTGAAACTGGACAGGATCAAGGCACTGGACCTCTCCCTTGAAGAGATAATGGACCGGATAAGGGCTGAAAATGTAAATGTTCCGGCAGGCACCATTGAGCGGGGAAACCTGGAAGTCCTGGTCAGAACGCCCGGGGAATATTCAAGCCTTGAAGAGCTGAGCAATACAGTTGTGGCAATCCGTGAAGACGCCGCCATTAAGCTCAGGGATATAGCAGATGTGCAGGATTCATGGGAAAAGGTGACCCGGCTGGTAAGGATAAACGGCCGTCCGGGGATTCACCTTGCTGTTTATAAACAGTCAGGGAAAAATACGGTTGCGGTGGCTAAAGAGGCATTGCGGGAGCTTGAAAAGATAAACCAGGACATCCCGCAGCTCAATCTGACCCCCATCATAGATACGTCCGACTATATAAGCCGCTCCATAAAGAATGTTGGCTCTGCTGCCATATACGGGGGCGTTCTTGCCATTCTGGTTTTACTGATTTTTTTGGGGACCTTTCGGAGCACAGCCATCATTGGCACTGCCATACCCATCTCCATTATCGCCACATTCGCACTGATATATTTCGGTGGCTTTACCTTAAACCTCATGACTCTAGGGGGGCTTGCACTTGGTGTAGGCATGCTTGTTGATAATGCCATTGTTGTGCTTGAGAATATTTTTCGCTTGAGGCAGGAAGGGGTCGGACCCTATAAAGCAGCAATCGAGGGGAGCGAGGAGGTTACTGCTGCGATTATTTCCAGCACCTTAACAACATTGGCCGTGTTTTTGCCTACTATTTTCATAAGAGGTATGTCAGGCGTTATGTTCAAGCAAATGGCCTATGTTGTTAGTTTTTCTCTGCTATGCTCACTGGTTGTTGCCCTCACCCTGGTACCCATGCTTTCCGCGAAGATACTCCATCCTGAAGAGCTTGAATCTTCAAAATCCGAAGGCCTTGCAGGTAAAATCCTGGCAAAGAGCAAACAGTTTACGAATATAATAGAATCAAATTATCATCGTCTTTTGAGCTACTCACTTGATCACCGCAAGCTTTTTCTTGCAGGTATTGCCCTTTTATTAATAGGCAGTCTGGCTCTCATACCACTCATCGGAGTGGAGCTTATGCCGTCAGCCGATGAGGGTGAAGTCAGGGTAAATGGTGAAATGGAGGTCGGAACAAGGCTCGAAGTCGTTGGTGAAAGGTTCAAAATCATCGAGTCCATTGTCAAAGATGCAGTGCCTGAGATAGAAAACATCTCGACACGCATAGGAGGAGGATGGCGAAGCTCTGGGGCTCATACCGGAGAAATGAGGATTACACTCAAGCCCATGTCCGAACGAACCCGTTCCAGTGAAGAGATAGCTGATGATCTTCGTAAAAGGTTAAGCGATATCCCGGGAATGAAGATAAGGACACGTGCGGGACAGGGCCTTTTCATCCTTCGGATGGGCACGAGTGAAGGAGATAAGGTACAGATAGAAATCAGGGGGTATGATCTCTCAACTGCTGATTTATTGGCTCAAAGGGTTGGAGACATTGTGGCGCAGGTGAATGGGATTACGGATGTTCAGTTGAGCCGTGAAGCCGGCAGCCCTGAAGAATTGATCATTGTTGACCGCCTGAAGGCCGCTGACATGAAACTGACTGTCAGCAGGATAGCCGACGCGCTTCAGACCATTCTATCCGGTACACAGGCGGGAAACTTCCGCGAAGGCGGGGACGAATATAAAATAATGGTAAAACTAAAGGAGGCGGAGAGGACAGGAATGAATGATCTGCTCGACCTTACCCTGATAAATGTTGATGGGGAACCCGTGGTTCTTCGAAATGTGGTTAGTATCCGGGCTACTAAGGGCCCTGTGCGTATCGAGAGGAAAAACCAGGAAAGAATCGTCCAGGTCTCCGCAAATATCATCGGAAGGGATATGGGCTCCGTATTGAGGGATATCAGACAAAGACTCAAATCCCTGCCAATACCCAGGGATTTCAGTATTAACTTTGGAGGGGAATACGAAGAGCAACAGAAGGCCTTTAGAGAGCTGCTGCTGAGTTTCCTCCTTGCCATCCTGCTTGTCTATATGGTAATGGCATGTCAGTTCGAGTCGCTCCGCGATCCTTTTGTAGTGATGTTTTCAGTGCCCCTGGCCATAATCGGGGTCGTCCTGATCCTCTTTCTGACCAATACGACCTTCAATATTCAGGCCTTTATAGGTTGCATCATGCTGGGAGGGATCGTTGTAAATAATGCCATTCTTCTCGTCGACCACACTAATCTCCTTCGACGGAGGGACAAGATGCCCCTTCGTAAGGCGATCGAGGAGGCATGCAGACACAGGCTTCGGCCGGTCTTGATGACGGCAATGACCACCATACTTGGGCTGGTACCTTTGGCGCTCGCAATAGGTGAAGGTGGTGAGGCCCAGGCCCCGCTTGCAAGGGCTGTCATCGGAGGATTATTAAGCTCCACACTTGTTACACTTATCCTTATCCCTATTGTATATTCGATCTTTGAAAGGTGGAAACCCACTGGACAAACGGTTAACATAGATAGAAAGAAGGAATAACATGTTCACAAAAACAATAAAAATGAATCCTGTCTTTCAATCCTGCAGAGTTTGCTTGTTATTTACAGTCTGCCTGATTTTGTTGTCCCCTACCCTTCTTTATTCGAGTATTTTACAGAATCCAAATAATTCAGACTCAAATACAAGAGGCTCAATGGTTTCGTCAACCAAGGAAGAAACCACCGTTACCCGGCCCCTTGAGATCACCATTGAGAGCTCCATACTCATGGCGCTTCAGAACAACCACTCCCTCCATGTGGAACGGGTGAAGCCTTTGGTTCAGAGGACGTTTGAGGATGAGGAACGGGCTGTTTTTGATCCTGTGATAACAGGAGAGGTGTCCCGCTCAAGGGAGAAAATTGGTCAAAATGATTTACAAACCTCAGAGTCCAAGGTTGATCAAACAGAAACAAGCTTAGAGGTTGCGGAGTATCTCCCAACTGGAACGAAGTTGAGCCTTGGGATTACAACAGATCGGGTATGGAGGAGCCTTTATGGAGATGAGCAGGTAACGAGTCCCGACCAGGGCACAACGCGCGCTGGCCTAAGTATTACACAAGCCTTGCTTAGAGGGGCCGGAATAAGGGCTAATCTGGCCAACCTTCGCCAGGCAAGGCTAGAAACATTCTCCTCCCAATATGAATTTCGTGGTTTCGCAGAATCCATAATCTCGGATGTTGAAAAAACATATTGGGACTATGCGCTTGCGCAGCAGAGGATAAATATTTTTACCGAGTCTTTGAACCTGGCAGAACAGCAGATGAAAGAGACAGAGGAAAGGATCAAGATCGGTGTTTTATCAGAAATAGAGCTTATCGCAGCCCAGGCAGAGGTAGCATTACGCAAGGAAGATCTGATCAATGCGCGCAGCGACCTTGCGAATGTTCGTTTAAAGTTATTGCGCCTGCTGAATCCCTCTGTGCCCGATCTGTGGGAGGAAGAGATTCTTCTCCTCGATCAGCCCGCTGTTCCAGACATAAAACTGGATGATGTCAATTCCCATGTAGAGGTTGCTTTAAAAATGCGTCCTGATCTAAATCAAGCAAAGCTTCAATTACAACAGAGTGATATCGAGATAGTTAAAACAAAAAACGGCCTTCTCCCGAAGATGGATTTTTTCATTATTTTGGGCAAATCAGGATATTCCGATTCTTTCGGGGGATCTTTGAAGGATCTGGATGATGATAGCTATGATATCCGGGCCGGAATTAATCTTGAGTATCCTCTATTTAACCGAAGTGCAAAAGCCCGGCATCAAAGGTCGGTTTTTAGCCGTGACCAATCCGATGTAGCATTAAAGAACCTGATCCAGCTTGTTCAACTGGATGTCCTTTCTGCTTATATTGAGATTAAAAGGACCAGTGAGCAGGTTCTGGCCACTGCAGCCACACGTAAATTACAGGAAGAAAAGATGCGGGCTGAGACTGAAAAGTTCAGGGTGGGGAAATCCACTTCCCTGCTGGTTGCCCAAACCCAAAGGGATCTTACAGCCAGCCGTATATCGGAGATTGAATCAATCGTGGGGTATCTCAAGTCCTTGATCGAGCTTTACAGGCTGGAGGGGTCCCTTCTTGAACGGCGCGGTATTGAATTGTTTTGACAAAAATATAGTGCTCATAGGAATGCCAGGTGTCGGGAAAAGCACAATAGGTGTTATACTGGCAAAGGTCATATCATGTAATTTCATAGATACGGATGTTTATATTCAGGGCCGGGAAGGAAAAAGGCTTCAAGAGATCATTGATAAAAACGGCTTGGAATCCTTTTGTAAAATTGAGGAAAGATATGTTGTTTCTCTCTCATGCAAGGCGACCGTTATCGCTACAGGAGGAAGTGTTGTCTACAGTAATAAAGCCATGGATTATCTTAAGAAGTCAGGGATCATCATTCACCTTTATCTGCCCTTTGATATGTTGGAAAAGAGATTGAAGGATTTTTCAGGGCGTGGGGTTGTGATGAAAAAGGGACAAAGCCTTGACCAATTATTTGACGAAAGATTGCCCCTTTATAGACGATACGCAGATAAAACCATTGATTGCACCGGAAAAAATCATGAAGAGGTTATATCCGAGATCGTTTGTGAATTGCAAAATCAAAAATTCAAATTGCAAAATGCAAAATGATGAAAGATGAATCATGAGTTAATAAAAAATTAAGTATAAAAATTCTATTAAAATTGAGGGGAAGAATAAGATGAAGGCAATCGTTACAGTTATAGGTAAAGACAAGATCGGCATTATTGCCCAGGTGAGTACTGTGCTTGCAGAAAATATGGTAAACATTCTTGATATAAGCCAGACAATACTTCAGGACTATTTCACTATGATTATGCTGGTAGACCTGACAAAGATAAAGATATCATTTGCAGAACTAAATGAAAGATTGAATGAGAAGGGAAAAATCATAGGGTTGCAGATAAAGATACAAAGGGAAGAGGTCTTCAAGGCCATGCATCAAATATAATCTGCTTTTTTTTATTACCTCTTGTATTAGTAAAAAAGGTTGTTTTATGAGTTGTGGTCATGAACTGATACCAAATGATTGGTTTTTGTATGAGAAAAGGGAAAGTTTGGTGATATATGATTAATCCGGGTGAGATCATAGAAACTATCCGCATGATCGAATCAGAAAATCTTGATATTCGAACCATTACCATGGGGATCTCTTTAAAGGACTGTGCTGATTCCGATGGGAATTCAGCCAGAAGGAAGATATACGATAAGATAACATATTATGCAAAGGATCTTGTGAAAGTGGGGGAAGATATATCCCTTGAATATGGAATACCCATCATTAACAAAAGGATATCCGTCACTCCTGTTTCCATTATTGCCGAATCAAGCAATGATGAGGATTATGTGGCATTTGCCCAGACCATGGACAAGGCCGCTCAAGCTGTAGATGTAAATTTTATAGGTGGTTTTACGGCACTGGTGCATAAGGGATATACAAAGGGGGAGATGAGGCTTATAGCCTCCATCCCGGAATCCCTTGCTGTAACTGAAAGGGTTTGCTCTTCTGTGAATCTGGCAACTACAAAAACCGGCATAAATATGGATGCCGTCCGTCACATGGGTGAGATTATTAAGGAAACCGCAAGGCTCACCAAGGATAAGGATAGCGTCGGTTGCGCGAAGCTGGTGGGGTTTGCAAATGCCGTTGAGGACAATCCTTTTATGGCCGGGGCATTTCATGGTTCCGGAGAGCCAGAATGCTCAATCAATGTTGGTATAAGCGGCCCCGGTGTTGTTATGGCGGCCATTGAAAAGCAAAAGGGCGCTAATTTCGATACATTGGCTGAGACTATAAAGAGGACTGCTTTTAAGATAACCAGACTGGGGCAGCTTGTGGCTCATGAGGCCGCTAAAAGGCTTCATGTGCCCTTTGGGATTGTTGATGTGTCATTGGCCCCCACACCGGCCATTGGTGATAGTGTGGCAAGAATACTTGAAGAAATGGGGATTGAAAGCTGTGGCGCCCCGGGCACTACTGCCGCCCTGGCCCTCCTCAATGATGCTGTCAAAAAAGGCGGTATTATGGCATCATCCCATGTGGGAGGATTAAGCGGTGCCTTCATTCCTGTCAGTGAAGATGAAGGCATGATGGATGCAATTAAGAAAGGTTCCCTGACAATAGAAAAACTAGAGGCGATGACATGTATATGCTCCGTGGGGCTTGATATGATTGCCGTACCTGGTGATACAACCGCCGAGACCATATCTGCCATCATAGCTGATGAGGCGGCAATCGGGATCATCAATAACAAAACCACAGCGGTCCGCATTATACCTGTTGATGGTAAGAATGTGGGTGAGACTGCCGAATTCGGAGGTCTTTTGGGAAGTGCCCCTATCATGCCTGTCAGCAAGTTTTCAAGCAGTCAGTTTATAAAAAGAGGAGGAAGAATCCCTGCTCCGATAAATAGTATGAGAAATTAAAAAAGGATTTTTAGCATTAATCTGCCATCCCATCGATGATAATGCGGCGGACCCTTTCGGATAATTCCTTCTGCTCTGATCTTGTTAAATCCTTTGTTTCGATTGGCGGGTTTATCACTATTTTGACAACCCCCGGATGAAGCCTAAAACTATTTTTTGACATGATACTGAAACTACCATTAATAGTTAATGGCACAACCGGGGCTCTTGTAGTGGAAACTACAAGCAGGCTCCCTTTTCTGAATCTTTTGACATGGCCGTCGGTTGACCTCGTGCCCTCAGGGAATACTAAAACGGACCTTCCCTTTTCGATAAGGTCTCCTGCCTTTTTGATACTTTCGATGCCTTTTCTGCGGTTTTCCCGGTCCAATAATACTTGTTTCTCAATTTTCAGACAGAATCCAAGGATAGGAACTGAATAAAGTTCCTTTTTTACGATAAAGCGGAATTGTATAGGAAGGATGCTGTCCAGGATCAATATGTCAAAAAGGCTCTGGTGGTTGGCGCAGATAAGCTGAGCGCGATCTTTGCTGATATTTTCCAGCCCTTTTATCTCTAGCTTGATCCGGCAAATCCATAATAAGGTTTTTCCAAAATAACGTGAAACAATGTGGACGAGATCACCGGATCTATTTCCCCAGAGATCAAATGGGTAAAAAAAGATTGCGGCGGTTGACCCCATCAAAAAAACTATTATTCCGGCAAACCAAACAATGATTGTATAAAACATAATGAGTATAAATATATTGAATAACCATTAGATTTTCAATATTTGATTTTAAGATCCAGGAGTTCAAAGAGATATTTTTAAAAAAGGTATCAAAGATTTCACATAAGAATCAATAAATGATATAATAAAAAAATGAATCATAAAGAAAGATTTTTTGTTTTTTCCACCCTCCTGCTTTTTTTTCTTTTTCATCCTGTCCTGTCCATCTCTGCAGAGGCCTATATAGGTCCGGGCGCCGGAATAGCCTTTTTCAGCTCATTCCTTATTTTTCTTGTCACCTTTTTGCTGGCTCTGGCATTATTCCTTTTATGGCCGATCCGGCTTATATTTTTAAAGATCAAGAGACGCAGGATCAGAAAGAAACTGATGAGAGACGGGACAGTAAGGACGCGAAAGGCAATAGTCATAGGACTGGACGGGATGGACCCTGAACTGACAAAGGAGTTTATGGCCAAAGGATTGCTTCCAAATTTTTGCAAGCTCATGGAGTTAGGGACGTTTTCACCGTTAAAAACAACATGTCCGCCTATTTCCCCGGTGGCATGGTCTTCCTTTTCCACAGGGACAAATCCGGCAAGACACGGTATTTATGATTTTTTTACAAGGGACACGAAAAACTACCTGCCGAAGCTGTCTTCCGTGCATATTGGAAAACCCCGCCGTTCTTTAAGTTTAGGAAGATATCGTATCCCCCTTGGAAAACCTGATATCAGGTTTTTAAGACGAGGGGTCTCTTTTTGGAAGCTTTTAGGTGAAGCTGATATCTCATCTTCCATAATTCGGGTGCCTGTAACATTCCCTCCGGAAAAATTTTCAGGAAGGCTGTTATCAGCCATGTGTGTACCTGATCTGAAAGGCACACAGGGAAGCTTTACATTCTATACCACAGATGGTAATCGTTCAGGGGTTCACACGGGCGGAACCTGTATAACAATGAAGGAGGATGTCCCTGGCAGATTTTCATCCTATATACCCGGGCCGGAAAATGCCTTGCTTAAAAAGCCGGAACAGACAAAACTTCCCTTCTCCCTTATATTGGCCGAGGATGGCGGACCTGTTCTGGAAATCAATGGAGAAAAAATAAAGATTCGTCAGGGGGCATATACAGACTGGATAAAACTTCCCTTTAAAATGGGTTTTGGGAGAGAGGTATACGGGATTGCAAAGTTTTTCCCCATGTCTCTTGACCCGGATGACATAAAACTTTATCTGACTCCGATCAATATTGATCCTGAATCCCCTGCCCTGCCCATTTCTTCGCCCTACATTTACTCAATATACCTCTCCCGTTTTATGGGCCCTTACGCAACACTGGGCCTGGCGGAAGACACATGGGCCCTTAACGAAAGGATCATTGACGAAGATGCATTCCTCAAGCAATGCTATCAGAATCATGAAGAGCGTGAGCAGATGTTCTTTCACGAGCTTGGCAAGGTCAATAAAGGGGTATGTTGCTGCGTGTTCGACACCACGGACAGGGTTCAGCATATGTTTTGGAGATACAGGGATGGCGCCGACCATCCTGCTTTAAAAGGGCTCGATCCCAATAGCTACACCTGGGTATTGGAAGACCTTTATAAAAAAATGGATGAAATGCTGGGCAAGGTGCTTGATATCATTGATTATGATACACTGCTTATGGTGATATCCGATCATGGATTCAAATCCTTCAGGCGGGGAGTAAATCTCAATACCTGGCTTCATAAAAACGGATATCTGACCCTCAAAGAAGGGGCCACCGGAAAAGAAGACTGGCTTGAGGGTGTTGATTGGACAAAAACAAAGGCATACACGCTCGGCTTGAGCGGTATATTTTTAAATATTAAAGGAAGGGAGTCGCAGGGTATTGTCGAGCCGGGAAAGGAAGCCCGGAAGATCAAACAGGAGTTGATCGATAGCCTGACAGGGCTTATGGATAAAGAAACAGGCCAGAAAGCCATAACCTCGGTATATGACAGTGCTACTGTTCATCATGGGCCTTACAGCCAGGATGGTCCTGAATTGATAATCGGTTATAACTCCGGCTACCGGGCATCCTGGGAGGCGGCTACAGGTATAGTAACAGACACTGTTTGCTCGGATAATATAAAATCATGGAGCGGTGATCACTGCATCGACCCAAGCCATGTACCAGGGGTTTTCTTTTGCAACAGGCCCATAGACAGGGAGAATCCGGGACTCATTGATATTGGGCCAACACTTTTATGGGAATTTGGGCTCAAGATACCTCCCAATATGGAAGGAAAACCGCTGTTTGAATAAAAGAATTGCAAAATGCAAAATGCAAATTTTAAAATGCAAGATAATGTATTCCTTAAATTTACATTTTACAATTTGCAATTTGCATTAACAGCTTAGGCACTTATACTTATTGATACTTAAGTTACTGTGAAGGGAAAGAGATGACTTACATAAGAAAATTTACCTATATTTTGATTTGTTTAATGATAGCGGCAGTTTTACCTTACGGTAGTAAGGCAGCCGCAAAGGATACGGAGAAAAAGGTGCTCATCCTCGGATTTGACGGGATGGACCCGAAACTCACACAAAAATGGATGGAAGAAGGACTGCTGCCAAATTTTAAGAAATTGAAAGAACAGGGCGATTTCAAGCCTTTACGTTCCAGCATACCTCCTCAAAGCCCTGTGGCATGGTCGAATTTTGTGACAGGCATGAATCCGGGCGGGCATAATATCTACGATTTTATCGCTCGCGATCCCAATACGTATCTGCCATATCTTTCAACTTCAGAGGTAAAGGAGCCAAAAAGGAAGGTTAAGTTATTCGGCTGGGTTGCCCCTGTATCCAAGGTAAAGGTGGAAGGGTACCGAAAAGGGAAGGCTTTCTGGGAGGTGCTGCATGAACATGATGTGCCTTCAGCAATCCTCAGGGTTCCTTCCAATTTCCCACCTGCCACAGGCGGGGGAAAATCTTTATCCGGAATGGGCACACCCGATATCTTAGGGACATACGGTACATTCCTTTTTTACTCGACAGGTGTGAGCAGGGAAAGTCAGAAGACAAGCGGAAGGATTTATCCCGTTGAGGTCGAGGATAATATAATTAAAACAAAGATATTCGGTCCGATCAATAGCTTTAAGGAAGACAAGCCAACTACAGAAATACCATTCACAATATATCTCGATCCGAAAAATCCTATGGCGAAGATCATGATTCAAGACCAGGAGATATTACTCTCCGAAGGAAAATGGAGCGACTGGGTCAGGCTTGAGTTTAAGATGATGGCCTTTACCAAAACAAGCGCTATTTGCCGTTTTTATCTCAAATCAATCAGGCCGGAATTTGAACTCTATGTGAGCCCTCTGAATATAGACCCCTACAGTCCCTCTCTTCCCATCTCCTATCCCGACGATTACGCTAAAGAGATAGCGGAAAAGGTAGGCCTTTTTTACACCCAGGGGATGCCTGAGGATACCTGGGCGCTTAACGGAGGAATACTAAACGAGGATGAATTCCTGGCGCAGAGTCAATTCCCTTTGGATGAACGCATAAAGATGCTGGTGATGGAGCTGAACAGGTTTAAAAAAGGCGTTCTTTTTTGCTATTTTTCCGTGACTGATTCATTTCAGCACATGTTTATGGAGCATATAGACCCGGAACATCCTGCGTATGATGAGCAAAAGGCAGAAAAATATGCCGATGTTATTCCCAATATCTATAAAAAGATGGATGAGGTGCTGGGTATGGCAACGAAATTAGCTGGTGAAGATACACTGATAATGGTGCTCTCAGATCATGGTTTTGTCCCTTTCCGGCGATATTTCAACCTCAATACCTGGCTGCACGATGAAGGATACCTCGGTTTTGTCAAGGAATATAAAGGAAAAGGGGACGAATTCTTTGAGAATGTAAGCTGGAATAAGACAAAGGCATATGCCCTCGGGCTTAATGGTCTTTATATCAATCTCAAAGGAAGGGAGGGCATGGGAATTGTTGATCCCAAGGATAAAGATGCGCTTATGGAGGAAATCAGACAAAAACTCCTATCCTTTAGAGACCCCGAGACCGGTGACCAGGTCATATCCCATGTATTCAAACCTTCTGAGGAGTATTCCGGCGCATGGGTAAAAAACAGTCCGGACCTGATTATCGGATACAATAAATATTACAGGGCCTCCTGGTGGACTGCACAGGGTGCCACACCCAAGGGAATACTTGGAGATAACAAGACTCAATGGACAGGTGATCACTGTATAGATACATATGTCGTACCCGGAATACTTTTTACCAGCAGAAAAATAAAAAAAGAGGACCCTGCCCTGGTGGATCTTGCCCCAACTATACTAAAAGAGTTTGATGTGGAGCCGTTACCGGATATGGTCGGAAAAACAATCTTTTAAGATTTTTAAAAATAAGATCCTAATTGCTAATTAATTAAAGTAAATTATTAGGAGAACGATATCATGTTCGGCGATAAAAAGATTAAATTGAATAAGAACCTGCTCGAACGGGCAGCGGAATTTGCTGCTAAAGCCGGTTATGCCTCTTTAGAGGAGTTCATTACTCATATTCTGGAGAGAGA
>JBLIRS010000044.1:0-14346 GCA_049472415.1 bacterium
TAATAACCTTGATACGGGAAGACATAATCTGACTTTCCACTTCACGGCTTATCAGATCTGCCGTGTCGGTATCCACATATGTCTCCCTGATCAGGGCTTCAACAATCTTACCTCTATCCCAAGTGACCAGATCTTCATCAGATATCCTGACAAAGAGTGAAAGATCGGTTGTTTCAAAATCAGAGCAAGGAAAACGCTTTATCCTTTGCTCTTTATTAGATGTTTGAATATTTTGAACACTTGACTTCAACTGAACTATACTCTTCATTAGCCTCACTCCCCCCCAGGTTTGGCTGTTAGATTGATTAAGAATTAATTTATGATTAGATACATTATTTTGTATGATCAAAAAACCAAAACACAATATATTGTGTTATTGGGTCGATTATAAAATGGAAATAATTTGCTGTCAAGAGAAATTTTTGACCATTTAAAGGGGGTATTTTCGTTTTTTCTCTCTTATGCTCTTTTGATCTTTCATTATAATACATTTTGAAGTAAATTAATAACATCATAAAAAGTCATTTTGTTGTCTCCGGGCCTTTTTTAAAGGCATTTAAGCTTTCTTCGCTGCGTTTAACGAAAAATGCCAATGACTACTTCAATGACTTTTTTATTATTTTATCAAAAGTTAATCTTGATTCAGAACAAAAAAGTCTCTGGATTAACCCTTTCAATTTTTTATGTGATCTTTCCACAATAATTGTGGACAACCTGTGGATAACTGCAATTGCATCCTTGACTTTCACTTGAAAATCATAGTGTATAACAGATTGGCCAAAGGATAATCAAGTCTTGTAATGTCTTTTGATTTCAAATAGTTATATGATGTATTATTTAGTGATATTTTTGCAATTTTTAAGAAAAAAATCCATTAATAAAAATATCCACAGGTAATCGATGTGGCTGTGAAAAAAAATACAAAAATGAAACAATCATGAATTCCGGAATAATATAGAAAAAAATTGCAGATTTAAGGTTAAGTTAAGCATTTTCGCTCATTTTGGATACTTCTCTTGAAAACTTTGCTACCTCTGTATATTGGTGGCTATTTCAATAAAAACGCCTCTTATGATTTGAAAATGCGAGTTATTTATGTTAATGTTCATCATTGAAACATGGAATTAAAAATCGTCAATAATATAAATTTGGGTATTTAATAAATAAGGGGGCATGATTATGGGGGATATTGCTGGGGTTCAGGCAAGGGAGATACTGGATTCACGCGGAAATCCAACTATAGAGGTAGACGTTTACCTGGACTCTGGATGTTTCGGCAGAGCTGCCGTACCGTCAGGAGCCTCAACAGGGGAGAGAGAAGCGGTTGAGCTTAGAGATGGAGACAAAAAAAGATTTTTAGGTAAAGGTGTGACCAAGGCCGTTTCAAATGTGAACGGAGCCATTGCTGATAGAATATTGGGTCTGGAGTCAGCGGACCAACCCTTCCTTGATAAGGTCCTGATCGAGCTGGATGGCACCGAGAATAAGTCGAAATTAGGGGCAAATGCTATTCTTGGTGTCTCATTGGCTGCGGCTAAGGCATCAGCCAAGGAGGCAGGACTCCCTCTTTTCCAATATATCGGAGGAGTAAACGCCAAGGAACTTCCTGTGCCTATGATGAATATACTCAATGGAGGATCTCATGCGGACAATAATGTGGATATTCAGGAATTCATGATAATGCCTGTCGGGGCAGGCTGTTTTGCCGATGCCCTCAGAATGGGGTCCGAGGTCTTTCATGCGCTTAAAAAAATTCTAAAAAATAAAGGTTTTAGTACCGGGGTAGGGGATGAAGGTGGCTTTGCACCGGACCTGAAATCAAATGAGCAGGCACTGGATGTAATCATGGAGGCCATAACACAGGCAGGTTATCAGGCTGGAAAGGATATATACCTGGCACTGGATGTGGCTGCAAGTGAACTATACGAGAAAGGAAAATATTTTCTCCGGGCGGAAAAAAAGCCTGAGCGGAGCTCCGAAGATATGATATCCTTTTATGAGGATTTGGTGAATCGCTATCCTATCATATCCATTGAGGATGGCCTTTCACAGAATGATTGGTCAGGATGGGAACTTTTGACCAAAAAGCTGGGACAAAAGATACAGGTTGTGGGTGATGACATTTTTGTGACCAATACCAAGATACTTAAACAGGGCATCGATCGTGGAGTGGCAAACTCTATCCTTATAAAGCTTAACCAGATAGGTACCTTAACAGAGACTTTGGACGCGATAGAAATGGCCAAGAGGGCAGGGTACACCTGTGTTGTATCCCATCGATCAGGTGAAACAGAGGATACGACGATTGCTGATGTGGTGGTAGCCACAAATACCGGGCAGATAAAAACCGGATCCGTTTCCAGAAGTGACAGGATCGCCAAGTACAATCAGCTTCTCAGGATTGAAGAGGAGCTGGGGGAGGTTGCTGGTTTCAGGGGTTTGGAGGTTTTTTATAATCTAAAAAAGGGTTGATCAAACATAACATATGCGCTTCGTCAGACCTGGTTCTCTAGAAAAAAAAGATCCCGTGTCGAAGGTAAAGAAAGTTGATATAAAAAAGAAGAGCTTTGAATACTGGATAGTATTGCTCCTTTTTCTGGCGGCCTTTTTTATTTTTTTAACCATTTTTGGTAAAAATGGCCTTCTTGAGGTCGGTGATTTGAAGAAGGTCCGTTTATTGCTCACTGAGGAAGTCCTGGCTCTACGCGAAGAGAATGATACTTTAAGAAAGGAAATCAAAGGGTTAAAAGAGGACCCCTTTTTTATTGAAAAGGCAGCACGAGAGGAATTGAATCTGGTTCGGCCGAATGAGCTTGTATATTATTTTGATTCATCATCCGCTGATACAGGAAATAAGAAATAGATAATGAAAAGGGTTCTTGTTACTGGAGGTGCCGGTTTTTTAGGGTCACATTTGTGTGATTTTTTCCTGACCCATGGTTATGAGGTAATCTGTATGGATAACCTTATAACGGGAAACATAGAAAATATTGTCCATATCAGATCGGAAAACTTCCTTTTCATTAAACATGATGTTACAAATTATATCTATATAGACGGGCCATTAGACTATATTCTACACTTTGCCAGTCCTGCAAGTCCCATCGATTATCAGGAGCTTCCTATCCAGACCCTTAAAGTGGGTTCTCTTGGTACCCATAAGGCCTTGGGGCTTGCCAAAGAAAAGAAGGCAACCTTCCTTCTTGCATCCACTTCCGAAGTATATGGAGATCCCCAGATCCATCCTCAAAAAGAAGACTATTGGGGAAATGTCAATCCTATTGGTCCCAGAGGAGTTTACGACGAAGCAAAAAGGTTTGCGGAAGCGCTTACAATGGCCTATCACCGGTATCATGGAGTAGACACCAGAATAGCCAGGATTTTCAATACCTATGGCCCAAGAATGAGGTTGGGAGACGGCAGGGTGGTGCCAACCATGATGGCTCAGGCTTTACAGGGCGAAGAGCTTACTGTGTTCGGAGACGGAAAACAGACCAGGAGTTTTTGCTTTGTGGATGACCTTGTGAAGGGTATTTATTCCCTATTGATATCGGATCATGTTTTTCCGGTCAATTTAGGTAATCCTGATGAAATGACTATCCTCGATTTTGCGTTTTTGTTAAAGGATGTTACTCATACAAAGAGTCCCATTACCTTTTTGGCTTTACCGGTAGATGATCCGAAGGTAAGACAACCTGATATCAGTAAGGCAAAAGAGATATTAGGATGGCAGCCAAAGGTTGATTTAAAAACCGGTCTGGAGACAACAATGCAATGGTTTAAAAAGAGGTTATAGAAGAGGGTGCAGGAGGTAAACACATGAGGGTTTTGGTAACAGGGGGGGCTGGATTTATCGGTTCGCACTGTGCAGATGCCTTTTTAAAGCAAGGACATGAAGTTGTGATTGTGGACAACCTTTCTTCCGGCAGGCGTGAAAATATCCCGAAAGGGACCAAATTCTATTGCCTGGACATATTAGACAAGAGGTTGACAGAAGTGATCGATAATGAAAGGCCCGATGTTATCTGTCACCATGCTGCCCAGGTAAGCGTTCGATTGTCAGTGGACGATCCTGTCAGGGATGCGGAGATAAACATTATTGGCGGGATTAAGATGGCAAACCTGGCCACTGCCTTTGGTGTGAAAAAGTTCATTTTTTCCTCAACGGGTGGAGCCATCTATGGTGAACAGGAGGAATTTCCCGCGCCGGAATCCCATCCCTTAAGGCCCCTATGCCCATATGGCGTTTCAAAACTTTCCTTCGAGAAATATCTGGACTATTATCGTCAGGAATTTGGCCTTCAATATTGTATCCTGAGATATTCGAATGTTTACGGACCCAGGCAGGACCCCTTTGGAGAGGCGGGTGTAATAGCTATTTTTTCAGAGAGATTCCTTGAAGGCAAGCAGCCGGTTATAAACGGCGATGGCGAACAGACGAGGGACTTTTTATATGTAGGGGACGTGGCCGGGGCCAATGTTATGGCGCTTGGTCTGTCAGGCAGCCATTGTTTTAATATCAGCACGGGACAGGAAACCTCCATCAACGATATTTTTAAACTTCTAAAGGATTTGACAGGGAGTGATTTGAAGGAAGTACATGGGCCGGAAAAGCAGGGTGAGCAGAGGCGGAGTGTCATATCACCGAAACTGGCAAAAAATAGTATTGGCTGGAAACCGGAAGTTTCCTTAAAAGAAGGTCTTGCATACACAATGGAATATTTTAGAAATCAAATCAAAACACAATAGGATTATGCAGAAAAAAACAGAAATCAAGGGAAAATTCATAATGAATAAGACTCAGATCCATGGGGCTATCCGTAAGATGGCCGGCCAGATTGTCGCGGATTTTTCTCCGATTGACGGAGTGGTGATGATCGGCATCAGGACCCGTGGCGCTGATTTGACAAGAAGGCTGGTCAATGAGATTGAAGGCATTAGTGGATATCGTATGCAGGTGGGTTTTATTGATACCACATTTTATCGTGATGATGTAATGGCTTCCGGGCCGAAGCCCGTTATGAAGAAAACAGAGATACCTTTTGATCTCATGGACGAACGCGTGATTCTTGTTGACGATGTTCTTTATACGGGACGAACCATAAGGGCGGCATTGGATGCCCTGATGGATTTCGGTCGTCCGAAATGCATAAGACTTGCTGTACTGATTGACCGCGGGCACAGGGAATTACCCATTCAGCCTGATTATGTCGGGAAGCGGTTGGAAACCTCCGAAGCGGAATCGGTGCAGGTAAGACTACAGGAAGAAGGGGAGTCTGACAGGGTAGTGATCCTGCCTTATCCTGAAAGGGTGACCTGGTAAATGATGATGGTTTCCCGGTCAGATAGACTTAATCGAAAGGATCTGCTGGGTATCGAAGACCTGACGAAAAAAGAGATCGAGCTTATCCTGAATACGGCGGATGTCTTTAAAGAGGTGCTTACCAGGGATATCAAGAAAGTTCCCACTTTGCGCGGCAGAACGGTCGTAAATCTTTTTCTTGAACCCAGCACCAGGACTAGAATGTCTTTCGAGATAGCGGGTAAGCGGCTCAGCGCTGATACCATTAATATATCCGCTCAGGCGAGCAGTCTTGTCAAGGGTGAGAGCCTGAAGGATATGGCCAAAAACCTGGAGGCAATGAATCCGGATATCATAGTGATCCGCCATCCGGTTCCGGGCGCCCCACATATGCTAGCCAGAATGTGCCGTTTTTCGGTTATCAATGCAGGTGACGGCTCACATGAACATCCCACGCAAGCCCTTCTGGATATGCTTACCATAAGAGAAAAGAAGGGGAAACTGGCCGGACTTAAAGTTGCGATTGTAGGCGATATAACTCATAGCAGAGTCGCCAGATCGAATATTTTCGGCCTTACCCGTATGGGCGCTCATGTCAGGATTATAGGTCCTCCCACATTTATCCCCCCATATATAGAAGAGCTTGGTGTCGAAGTGGTTTTTGACCTTCAGAAAGGCATCAGGGACAGGGATATTATCATGATGCTAAGGATACAGAAAGAGCGGGAAAAAAGACACCTTTTCCCGACGATAAGGGAATACGCGCGTCTTTTTTGCCTGACAAAGGAGAAGCTAAATAAGGTGTCCGAAGGGTGTTTGATAATGCATCCCGGGCCTATTAATAGGGGTGTGGAGATTGATCCGGAAGTGGCCGATGGTAAACATTCGGTGATTCTGGACCAGGTAACTAACGGTTTGGCAGTGCGAATGGCACTTTTGTATCTTCTTTTAGGGGAGAAGCAATGAAAACTATCCTGTTAAAAGGAGGACGTGTAATAGATCCGGCTAATGGCATAGACGCAAAGCATAATATATTGATCAAAGGGGAAAGGATTGCAGCGTCTGGACCGGAAGTCTCGCCCCCTGAGGGAGCAGAAGTTATAGACTGCAAAGGGTATATAATTTCACCCGGACTGATCGATATGCATACGCATCTGAGGGAACCGGGCCGTGAAGATAAAGAGACCATAAAAACAGGTATTGCTGCGGCAGCAGCGGGTGGTTTTACCTCCATAGCATGTATGCCAAATACCTCCCCTGTAAATGATACGGCTTCCGTAACAGAATTTATACTCAGAAAAGCCAAAGAAATGGGAACCGTCCAGGTCTTGCCCGTAGGGGCAATCACCAAGGGGTTGAAAGGGGAAACCCTTTCGGAGATGGGAGAACTGAAAGATGCAGGGGCTATTGCTCTGTCCGATGATGGCCGGCCTGTTAAAAATAGCGACCTGATGAGACATGCCATGGAATACGCCGGGATGTTTGACCTCCTCATTATATCCCATTGCGAGGATCTGGACCTGGCAGGTGACGGAGTGATAAACGAGGGACGGATGTCAACCCGTCTGGGTCTCTCCGGCATTCCTTCTGAAGCGGAGGAAGTCATTGTCGCCAGAGAGATTTGCCTGTCCAGGCTTACCAAGAGGCCGATCCATATTGCCCATGTGAGCACTGCCGGCAGTGTTCATCTTATAAGAATGGCAAAGAAGGAAGGTGTGCATATAACGGCCGAAGTAACACCTCATCATTTATGCCTTTCCGAAGAGGCTGTTGCGGATTTTGATACAAACACCAAAGTGAATCCTCCTTTAAGGTCTAAAGCGGATCAGGATGCATTGATTGAGGGGTTGCTGGACGGGACCATAGATGCCATAGCCTCGGATCATGCCCCTCATACCCTTGCGGAAAAGGAATTGGAGTATACCTTCGCACCTTTCGGAATAATCGGAATGGAAACCTCTCTTCCTCTAATACTTACAAAGCTTTATCATCAAAAAATTATGGACTTCACTCAAATTGTGCAAAAGATGAGCCTTAACCCGGCATGTATACTGAATTTGGATAAAGGAAGACTCTCGCCCGGCAGTATCGCTGATCTTACTGTGATTGATCCGGAAAAAGAGAAGGTTGTTGATGTATCCGCCTTCCGGTCAAAGGCTAGAAATTGTCCCTTTAACGGATGGTCACTCAAGGGGTATCCTGTAATAACAATTTGCCATGGAAGGATTGTATTCAGAGAGACTCCCGATTAAAATTAATTTTCGGTTTGATTTAACCGATCCTTACCTGTTTTTATTTTTTTCGTTTATACATTGTTTACCCTTAAAAAAGCATACCTAGATTAGTTTGTAACCCGTTGATAACTTATTAAAAATAAAATATAATTAAAATATGAACATATGATTTTCTGAATTTGATAAAACGTATCCCCTGAGTGAAAAATGGTTGAAATAAAATCGATTCTAAAAGAAGAAAAATATAGAATTTTGATTATGACTGTCCTTCTTACTCTGTCAGTCTTCTCAATTTACTATTTTCATCTGCTAAAACAAACTTCTGTTATATTTACTCATCTCTTTTATGTGCCAATTATTTTGGCTTGTCTCTGGTGGAATAAGAGAGGGATCTTTGTGTCCCTTTTTTTGGCGGGAAATTTACTTTTTAGTCATGTTTTTTATAAATGGCATTTTGTGGATATATATGACGTTTTCCGATCAATTATGTTTGTAGCTGTTGCCATTTTGATTATTTGGCTGCGGGAAAAAAATATAAATGCAAAAGAAGAAGCCAAGCTGGCATATGAAAAAATCAATCAAATATTCCGGACAACAGGGAATGGATTACGGGTAATTAATAGAAATTACGAAATGATTCAGTTCAATGAAGGATTTTTAAGGCTTTTGGGGCTTAAAAAAGAGGATGTTGTGGGTAAAAAGTGTTATGAAGCTTTTAGAGGCCCGCTTTGCCATACTCCTTACTGTACGTTGAATCAGATCCTTCAAGGTAAGGAGCGCATTGAATGTGACATAGAAAAACAACAGAATGACGGCACGAAAATATTTTGTATCCTGACCGCGACTCCCATAAGAGGGTCGAATGGAGAAATAATAGGGATTGTCGAAGACCTTAAGGATATAACCGATCGTAAGATTGCTGAAGAAGCTTTACGGGAAAGCGAAGCAAGGTATAGTTCCTTTGCAAAAAACTTTAAAGGCATCATTTTTCAGGCCGATATTGATTTTAAACCAATATTTTATCATGGCGCCGTAAAGACGATTACCGGCTATACACAAGAGGATCTCGTTTCAGAAAGAGCACATTGGGATGATATTATACATAAGGATGACTTGCCGAAGATTCGTGAAATCTCAAGAAAATTGAGAACAATCCCGAACTATTCAGTGGAACGTGAATATAGAATTTTACATAAAAACGGAGAGGTCCGATGGGTCGATGAGATTATCCAGAATATTTGTGACGAAGCAGGGACGCCTATATTGATTCAGGGTGTGCTTTATGACATCACCGAGCGAAAGGAGGCTGAGAAAGCATTATTAAAAAGTGAGGAAAGGTTTCTTCAGGCCCAGAAAATGGAAGCAATAGGGAGGCTGGCAGGCGGGATCGCACATGATTTTAATAATCTTCTTACAATCATTACAGGAAACAGTGATCTTTTACTGGACGATTTTAGTAAGGATGATCCACGGCGCAACGATATCGAGGAGATATTTAAAGCCGGGGAGCGTGCCACTGCACTGACCCGGCAGCTTTTAGCATTTAGCAGAAGGCAGATGCTTCAGCCTAAGGTGCTGGATATAGCCGCGGTAGTAAGTGAAACAGAAAAGATGCTCAGGCGTATCATCGGCGAGGATATTGAATTGCTCGTTGTTCATGAACCATTACTGGGTCGCGTGAAGGCTGATCCAGGGCAGATTGTTCAGGTGATCATGAACCTGGCCGTTAACGCCCGTGATGCGATGCCGAAAGGTGGCAAGCTTACAATCAGGACAGAAAATGTGACGCTTGATCCTGAAGAATGCAGGGCTATACCTGAAAGCCGTCCGGGAGGGTTTGTCTGTCTTTCATTTGAGGACACAGGAATTGGCATGGACAAGGCAACCATTAGTCAGATCTTTGAGCCTTTTTTCAGCACAAAAGGCCCTGGCGAGGGGACAGGCCTGGGGCTTTCTACTGTCTACGGAATCGTCAAACAGCATGAAGGATTCATAAATGTTTACAGCGAGCCCAGGCAAGGTTCCGTATTCAAGGTTTACCTGCCTACTTTAAGTGTAAAACAGGAGGTAAAACCCAAAGACTCAGCATTATTGGAAAAATTTCAGGGCCATGGCGAAAAGATACTTCTTGTGGAAGATGAAGAAGGGGTTCGTAAATTCGCCAGCAAGGCCCTGGCCAAAAATGGATACAATGTGATTGAGGCTACAAGCGCAAAGGAAGCACTCGATATTTTTGAAAAAGAAAACGGAGATTTTCATATTGTATTAAGTGATGTTGTATTGCCGGATCAAAACGGAATTCAGTTAACCGATCAGCTACTCGCCAGGAATAACAAGCTAATTGTACTCCTGAGCAGTGGATACAGCGATCAAAAATCGCAGTGGCCACTGATTTGCGAAAGAAATCTACGTTTTCTAAAAAAACCTTACACTACTCTCACCCTGCTCCAGGCAGTTAAGGACGCTAAAAAAAGGTCAAACGAAAAATAAGGAAGATGCTCCATCTGCAAGCAAACAGGTATCTGTTCCGATCAGGCAATCGGAAGCCTTGTTCTGCTTATTTTTTATTTATATTCCGCAGGGTTGTCTATTGGGTAAGTGTTTTTCCGCTCCTGGTTCGGCCGGGTAATCTTTCCGTTCCGCTGCTGATATCGCATTCACATACCACCGTAAATACTACGATTTCAAATGGATCATCACCCGCAACTTTATCGTTTCCATTAAAATTCGACTCCGCCATTGTAGTATTTTGTGCGGAAGAAAAATCAACGGATTCATCCGATGGATTATATGTAACCGTCGCACTTACAGAATAATCCTGAATGGTCAGAGTATTTCCATTGATGGCGGTCACATCTACCCAATGGCCAAACTCCGGCCAATCATAAATCAACATTTTCAGATCGCAATCTTCATTCCATGATTCAAGATTTGCCAAGGACGTATCAGTTAGTTTGCCAGCGCAATAGCGTTTACCGTTGGAAGATTGTGGGTGAATTTCCCCGAAATTTTCATTTATATTATCCACAAGCTTTGTCCCTCGCTCGCCAAACCAATTTGAGTGATCGATAGCATCACCTATCTTATCCCAGGATCTGGGATTAGTTGTTACATCAGAAGGGAGAGAGCCGGGGAATGTCGTGATCATAGAGTGAATAAAAACGCTCAGCCCGCAATAATTATCATCGTGGTCCGCCCCTGAAGGCGGGGTCGGACCCGGCGTTGTGGATGTCATTGGGGAAGCAGCGGCCTGGCCAGGAAAAAAGACCAGAGGCAATTCATTAATCATCATATAGTTAAGAAAAGAGATGCCTTTTGTCACATCGTAATTGTATGTTTGCATGACATAATCGGCAAATGCTTTTGTGCCGTCTCCTAAGTCGTTGATCGGATCTCCGTCGGGAAAGGATACTATCGGAGAATAGATTATATTTTGTAAAAGATTCTCTTTCGTAAAGACCTTTTGGGGATAATCAAAGGCTATTTGGGCCTCCATTTTAAGGATTCGGGAAGATACCCGTGCACGGCTAAATTTGATATAGTAGACTCCCTCCGGATTGATAAATTTAACAGCTCCGATATCGAAATGTTCATGATATTGTTTATAGATCTTAACATTTTCCATATCTACCTCTTTGCCCCCCTGACTATATACTGTAACATTTACGCTTTCACTCTTTGAGAACATAACCGCTCCCGGAGCAGGCATAGGCAACCACACAATTTTACTCGTTTCTCCGGGGTTGAGAACGATGTCAGGCTGAATTAAATAAGCCCGAACAGATTGTTTAATATTATCATGTTTTTTCTTTGCTCCGGAACACGATCCTGTTACTGTAATTATCGCTAATAATACACAAAAGAATTGTATCCTTCTATTGAAAAACGGCATTGTACCTCCCTTCAAAAATTAATTGATTATGATATCTTTCATTGTACTAACCGGTTTCTGGACTCAGCCGGAGAAGATCTTCGCAAATCAAGCCGGAAGGCAAGCAGGTCGATCGAGTCGAT
Source organism: bacterium (assembly GCA_049472415.1). Taxonomy (GTDB): domain Bacteria; phylum SZUA-182; class SZUA-182; order DTGQ01; family JAFGSM01; genus JBLIRM01. The sequence goes on from JBLIRS010000044.1 coordinate 11,551, forward strand.
CTTGCCCAGGACAACATCAATCGCAATTTCACCTGGAGGATAGGGGAAATGTGCCGCGGTCACAATAGCACCTTGCTCATGGGCTTTGTCTGCCAGGTGCGCCATAGGCGGGTAATCAAATCCCCCTGGAATACCTTCACCTCCACGACTTGTTCCCCCCCAGGACAAAGGATAAACTAGTTCTTTAAGCGGATGTAAAATGGTGTGACCCAGAAATCCATGCCGGCTTTCTTCATTAAAATATACGATAAGTTGTTCGTTTGAATAATTACTTTTTTTGCCTGTGAATTTATCAACATCGCTAATCAGTTCTTCCCATTTAGTTGTAAGGATTCCCCATTTAGTTGCAAGGACATTTATTATGTTGAGGTCTTCACCTTTGCCCTCCAATATTGCCGATTTTTCGCTCAAGAAGTGGGTGTGCGTATCACCCGAATACCAGCCTTCCTTTTTCATATCGACCCATCGCCGAAGTGCTATTGAGATAGTCTCATCATTTATTCCATCAACAGAAAATGCAAGCGTCTCCGGCAGATATTCCATACCGTGAAAAACCTCTATAGAATATTTTCCTTCAGGTAAATCAGCAACGAACTCCGGTTCTACATAGGCATAGGTTTTATTACCAATGTGTACATCGCCTCCTACATCTTGTGCTGATCCCAGGTGAATGTTCTTCTGATGGACATTGACAGGCCAGTAATCACCCTTTTCATCCCGGATACGAATACGGCTGTAGATGGGATTCCCTGTCTCTTTGCCCTTAATACTGAACTTTATTTTCCTGATTTCCTTTTTTTCCGGCTGAAAATCTTCGTTCAATTTATTTGGATTAATACCCGTAATTTTCCAGACACCTTGTTCTTTTTCGAATGTGATCGAAAATGTAGAAATGACATTGTTTTGACGCGTATCATCTGAAAGCAGTGTTAATATCCGGCGACCATCATGTACAACCGGCCCAAATTTAAGACTGCCGTCTGTGACGCTGCCATAATATGTGATTGGCGCTAATGTGACACTGCCATCTTCATTATTATGGTATGTTGCATTGTTTAAGCTTAACCGGTCTACTTCAGAATTCATTATTGTTGTTTGGTAATACTTACGATTAAGTTCTGAAAATTTATCTGCAAATATTGGTTCGGCAATTTTTTCATTTTTTGCAAAAGGCTCTTAAAAAAAACCTGAACGACCTCCTGTATATCCTGAAGGTCCTTGTTTGGAAGGGAATTACTCGAAAATGCCATACACGTAAAAATAACGAATGAAATTAAACAAGCTTGAATAGTTTTTTGAAAAGACATGTATTACCCCTTCACTATTAAACCATTATAACATGAAGATCCGCAGCCTCACGCCCACCTCAAAGCCGCACTCACAATTTCACGGTGGCGGGTGGCGTGGTCGGCTGGATTACAAGTAGAGAGGAATATTAAAAGTATTATTGTGCTAAGAAGTAAGTTTTGCTCCCAGTTTATAAGCCTTATTTAAATATGTGTTTAAGCCCTTTTTTTCAACAGCACCGGCATACAAAGTGCCCAATACTTTTGCATTAAAACAAAATTCACAATTACTTTTTATTAAAGAAGTCGCATCGTCGCAAAATCTTCGCAGGATAGAAGGAATTATGCCAGCACTCAAAATTATAATTGCTTTTTTCTTTCTTGTTGCACGTGGTTCCGGGCACCCGTTGATTAGACGTTTACCAGGTTTTGCGAATATCCAGCAAGTTCTCTCTAAAAATGTTTTCATTACTGCTGTAACGGTACCACAATTAATAGGTGTACCAAAAATAAAACCATCAGCTTTGTTAATTATTGGATATATTTTTTGCAGGTCATCAGAAATAACACATTTTGCAATTTCTTTATTTGGATCATCGTTTCTGCATACCATACAATTTTTACAATATTCTATTCTCTTATCTATAAGATAAATTTTATCCACAGTGACATTTTCATTATTAGCCTTCGCACCTTCAATAGCTTTGTTAACAAGGGTGTCTATTGTCATTCCCTTTCGATAGCTTCCAATAATAGATAGAATTTTCATTATTCAACCATCTGTCAAACAAAAAAATCAATTGACTATAAATATCTTCAAGTTTTGATATCTTTCCGGGTTTGGGTGTTTAATAGTATCGAGAAGCCTTATTATTAATAGTAGAAGTATATAATAAATCTTTACTTTTTTTCAATTTTGTAATTTCATTATTTTCAAAAATGAAAGGACTTAGCAACAAAAGTAAAACTAAATTAATTATGGTTAATCCGATTAATGCATACCTGGACTCCTGTAATATATAAATCATAGTAACTTATATAAAAATAATTTCGTCTCTAAAAATACCATGACGCAAGCAGCAGGGTATTAAACTTTTTTTGGTCACCCCAAGGGGCTGAGAATCAAACCCGTAAAGAATAAATTTTGAGAAAAGTATAGTATTAAATAAAGGGTATGATTTATTATTGGGCATAGGATATTTTATTATCACTGGGTGTAGGAATCGGGATGGCTAATTTCCACAATGTATTTTTACCCGGAAAGAGTAATTATACCTAGAGTATATTGACTGGGGAGATTAAGATTATGGAAGGCTCTTATAAGATGATTTTTATGATATTTACTTTTATTTTTTCTTTATTTTTTCTTGCCTCTCCATCGCAATGCCTGCAATGGTATTCAAGTGGACTCGGTGGCTATGCTGCGGGAAACAGTCCATACCATCCTAATTATAGTTATTTCCCTTATTTTAGTTTAGGGAATTCAGACAGTAGACTATATCTAACATAT
>JBLIRS010000045.1:0-14274 GCA_049472415.1 bacterium
CTCGGATTTTGTTGATTCTTTATAGTAATATTCCAAAAGGTCCTCTGGATTGAGGTGATTATTATTATGTTTCATAAAACTCACCCAGTCCTCTCCTCAGGTTGCGAACAGCCCTGAAAAGCTGGGACTTTATCTGTCCCTCACTGATCTTTAATTGTTGGGCAATTTCCCTGATCTTCAGCCCTTCAAAATGTTTCATAAAAAAGATGGTTTTTTGTTGATCAGGCAATTTATCCACCAATCCATCCATTTTAGATCTTAGCTCTTCATTCAAAAGAGAATCTTCAGGGGACAACCGGTTATCCTTTATGGTATCAAAAGGATCAATGGTTTTTTCATCGGTTATATCGGGAGTCCCTGATCTTATGGCATTTCTAAAAAACATCCGCCATTTTTTACTCTTTTGTTGATCCAGGCACAAATTAACAATCACCTTCCTTAGCCATGGAGACACAATAATTTCATCTTTTGATTTAATGATGAACTTATATAGTTTGATAAACGCCCTCTGTGTAATATCATCGGCCTCATCCCAATCCTTCAAATATCGAAAGGCCAAAAAATGTGCCTGCTTTTGATATTTTATGAGCAAGTCTTCAAAGACCTCTCCGTGGCCTTCCCGGATCAGTTTAATTTGCTTCTCATCATCCATCATATATAATCAAGCTTTTTTAATAACGCCCTATATTAATATAAACGACAAACCCTGAAAAATGTTTACAGTCTTTCCTAAAGAATTATGATGAGACTTTAGCATACTATATATCCTGTTTTCCAGATGTGATATATTACAGAATATCTTATCTACTGTTTATCCTTTGTGATATATTTCGGCCCCCGCCATCTATAATGGCGAGGGCCGTGAAATATCATTAAGTTGTGAATAATTGATCATCCCGGATGAATGGTCTCAACTGACTATTCTTCCGGTGGAAATGGCGGTCTGCCATGCTGGTCTTCCCGCCCCGGCTTTGGCCTGAAGCTTTTACACATATAGAGGCTATCCCTTTGTTTTTGAGTCAAAAGGTTTGAAATCTGATGCCTGTACCTAATCTGCTCCCGTTCCCTTTCCTTCCACATCTCTGCGCCTTGATTCAGCATCTCTTCCAATGATTTTTCATCCATATCCGCTCCGTTTTGCAGTTGTTTCCTTTGTTGAGACCTGTATTTTCGCATTTCCTCCCTGATCCGGTCCATATTTTCCATGTGCTCTTGCCTTATCTTTTTAAGCTGGGCAATCTGATCGGATGAAAGGTCCAGTTCTCCCAGGCATGCATCCATATCCTCATACCCTGCTCCATTGCACATTTCCCGGCCCGGGTCATTGAATCTTCCTCTGCCCGGTCCGTGTGCCTGGGCAATGGATATGGTTGACAATAAAAAGGTGATAACAAAAATAGCTGTGATAAAAGATCTGCGTTTCATAAATTCCTCCTTTTATGATTGATGGATTACATTCAATTTACATTTATCTTAGGGAGACAGTTGACAATAAATGTTCAACTATATTAATGATCCGATATTAACCCGGATCTTCCAAATATTGTCTCATGTTACTAATAACGAAAAAGCAGAAAAAAGGTTTACAATTTTTTTATGGAAAATCGATTTATAAAGAATAGATTTATAATATTAATTTCTTCCCTTGAAGACGCAACCTTATATCAATCTGTGGTTTTTATAAAAGAAATTATGGAGATTTGACAAAAAAAAATTGTTTAGTATACTTACTGATTAATAATCATGATGAGATTTTCCTCCTTCTTGATGAAGGATTTTAAATAATTCACTTTCCACATAATAATTGCTTAAATACTTTTTAATATAATTTCATGAGTATTTAAATATTCAGGGGGATCATGATTAACAACCTTTAGCCAGGAAGCTATAAAAGCTTTAAGCTAAGAACATTTCCATCATCCTCATCTTTGGGTTCAATACGAATAGAGACTTTATGGTGAAGGGGTTAAACACTTACACATCATCAAAGTAAAAAAGACATTATCTCCCGGACTTTATAATAGAAAACCCTAAATTTGTATCTGGAAGCAAGCAAAAACTAGTTATATTAATTAACTTTGATTGGCTATTTATTTGATTGCTATCTATATGGCCTTTTACAAAATACAGGATTGTCATCTTTTTGAACTCGAGGCTTTAATACTTTCAAAACCAATTTTATGATCACTTAAAACCTGTAAAGGAGAAAATCGTGAAAAAGGTTCTAGTCACAGTTTTGTGTTTATCCCTGGCAGTTTTATTGGCACTATTATACCCTCTTGCTATTCAGGCGGATGCGGCTACCCTGTGTGTTGACTGTTCCGGCGAAGACCCTAATTGCTTTCAGAGTATTCAGGATGCGATAGGTTTTGCCAAGGATGGAGATGTGATTATTATTAAACCCGGGACCTGTAATGAGAGTATCGATTTTTTTCGTAAGGCCGTTACCATAAGAAGTATAGACCCTAACGACCCTGATATTGTCGCCGCAACGGTGATTGATACAACCGGACTCAATAAACCTGCCGTTTTCTTTATGAGCGGAGAGGACCCCAACTCTGTATTATCCGGTCTTACCTTGAAAAATGGCAAAGATGTTTATTTCGGTGGCGGGATCTATTGCCATTCTTCTTCGCCGACTATTACCCATTGTATAATTAAAGAAAATCAGGCCGGCTCCCATGGCGGGGGAATATATTGCCGCTCATCTTCGCCTTATATCATTAAGTGTATCATAGAAGATAATTCGGCCGGAGTTTCCGGTGGTGGACTCTATTGTGAATCCTCCTCACCGGAGGTGACAGGTTGTATTATCAGAGATAATTCGGCCGGCAAAGGCGCCGGGATTTTTTGCGAGAGTTCTTCCTTCCTGAAATTAAAAGAATGTTCTGTCAGTGAAAATGAAGCTGCCGGAGACGGCGGCGGAATCTATTGTGAATCTTCCTCTCCGGATATTGGCTTATCTGTTGTTACAAGTAATTCTGCAAATAACGGGGCAGGGGTTTTCTGCAAAAATTCCTCGTCATTAAAAATATCCGGATGCACAATCAGTGAAAACAAAGGTAATGCCAATGGCGGCGGGATCTATTGCCAGGCGTCTTCTCCTAATATCAGTATATGTAATATAACCGGGAATCTGGCCGGCGCCTCCGGTAGCGGTTATGGCGGCGGGATCTATTGCTGTGATGATCCAAACGGTTCCTCTCCCATAATCACTGAGTGTACCATTAGCTACAATTCAGCCGCTTCAGGAGGCGGAGCATTTTTTAGTAATTCTTCGCCAACAATAGAAAGATGTAATATAAGCTGGAATGCCGGGTCAGGGATCCATTGCAAATCCTCTTCCCCGGATATCACTGATTGCACTATTCGAGGTAATTCGGCAAATAACGGGGCCGGAATCTTTTGTGAAAATTCTTCCTCGCCCAAAATAAATAAATGTGTCCTTGCAAGAAATAAATCTGTAACTAATGGTGGCGGAATATATTGCAACTCTGCGCCGCCCGATATTTACGGCTGCATAATTAAGGAAAATTCAGCCGGCTCCTCGGGTGGAGGGATTTATTGCAGCTCTCTATCAAAGAATATTACCAATTGCCTTATTATTGACAACAAAGCCAGAAACGGTGGCGGCATTTATAATAGTCAATCTTCTTTAACATTTTACTACTGCTCCATCGTCGGAAACATGGCTGAAAGAGGAGCGGGAATTTATTGTTACTATTGCACAACAATAATAAAAAATTGCATTCTTTGGAATAATTATAACGAGCAGATCTATAGAACCGGGGGTAGTGATCCTGTAGTCACTTATTCCGATATCCAGGGCGGATATGGAGGAGAGGGCAATATCAACCGGGACCCTTCATTCGTTCAAACCGGGATTGGAAATTATTATCTGAACTCCGATTCTCCATGTATTGACTCGGGGGACCCGAACGATGCCCCGGTTCAGTATGATCAGGCAGCGATCACCCGGCCCCAGGGTGTTGCGCCAGATATGGGGGCTTATGAATATGTGGCCCCATATTCCTGTTCTCTATGTGCCGATCCCGATTCCTGTACACCCAGGGCTTCGTTTACTGTTGACGTAACGTCAGGGTTCTCTCCCCTGAAAGTGGAGTTTGACGCTTCATCCTCGGGAGGCATTATCTGTAATGATTCCGGCGATACTAATTGTCCGCAAATATTATGGGACTTTGGGGATGGCAATACCGCGAGCGGAATGACTGTATCTCATACCTTTAATGATTATGGATTTTATGACGTGAGTTTAACCATCGCTAACGGTTGCAACGATTGCGGGACTCACAGCATAAAGCTTTACGACGCCATTTATGCAAAATCCCCTGTTCCCACAATAGAAGTGGGAATGGATGAGGAATATACCTATCAGTCAATCCAGGATGCCATTGACCATGCTGTTGATGGTGAAATGATCATGGTTCATGACGGAACCTATTTCGAAAAAATCAATTTTAAAGGCAAGAGAATCACCGTTTATTCGGAAAATGGACCGTTGTCTGCCATTATTGACGGCAGCTTAAATGGGAGTGTGGTTACCTTCGATTATAATGAAGGCGTAAACTCTGTGCTGGATGGGTTTACCATACAGAACGGATCCGCTTCCAATGGCGGCGGGATCTATTGTTACCTCTCCTCCCCGCATATCGAAAACTGCATTATTAAAGGCAATTCTGTGAGCTCAAGCGGCGGAGGGATCTATTGTTACGTATCTTCTCCTTCTATAACGAAGTGTAAAATAAGTGAAAATCATGCTGTTAACGGCGGAGGAATTTATTGTGCCTTTTCATTGCCTTACATAACCGAATGTACAATCACCAGAAATATATCTTCACAAGACGGCGGTGGTATCTATTACTATTACTCTCCTCATCACATGGTTGATTGCCTTATTTCGGAAAATACAGCCAGAGACGGGGGAGGTATTTATTTCAATAACTCAAGCCCGGCCATTTTTGAGTGCACTTTTCATAACTGCACTATCATTAACAATACATCCAGAAATGGTGGAGGTATCTATTGCTATTACTCAAATATGACTATTTCTAATTGCACCGCTACCCGTAATATGGGCGAAAACGGTGGGGGAATATATTCCAATCGCTCTACGATAGTCATTAAACATTGCATCTTCTGGAATGATTATAACGGGGAAATCTATAGATATGCGGGTAATATTCCCGTAGCCACTTATTCCGATATTCAGGGCGGATATACAGGCGTTGGGAATATCAACAATGATCCTTTATTCCTTCAAACCGAAATTGGAAATTATTATTTAGATCCTAATTCTCCCTGTATAGACACGGGTGACCCGAACGATCCTTCCGTGAATAAGGATAAAGCCGGGATTATAAGGCCCCAGGGCGCTGCAATCGATATGGGGGCTTACGAATATGTTGATCCCGATTCCTGTTCACCGAGGGCATCGTTTACTTTGGATAAACCATCAGGTTTCACTCCTCTGAAGGTCGGGTTTGATGCCTCAGCCTCGGGAGGTACAGTTTGCAATGACTCTGAGGATCCAAATTGTCCTTATATTTTATGGGATTTTGGGGATGGAAACACCGCGAGCGGAATGACGGTATCTCATACTTATAGTGATCATGGATTTTACGACGTGAGTTTAACCGTCACAAACAATTGCGGGACTCACACCTTAAAACTCCCAGGGGCCGTTTATGCAAAATCCTCCGGTCCCACAATGGAGGTGGGGAAGGAAGAATCATTTGCCTATCATGCAATACAGGATGCCATTGATGATGCGGATGACGGTGAGATGATCCTGGTTCATGACGGCACCTATTCCGAAAACATCAATTTCAATGGAAAGAGGATTACCGTTTATTCCGAAAACGGCCCGGCAGCCACCATCATTGACGGAGGCTCCAACGGGAGCGTGGTTGACTTCTATAATGAGGGTATATACTCCGAGCTAGACGGATTTACCATACAAAACGGATCTGGTGGCAATGGCGGGGGGATCTGGTGCTCATCTTCTTCGCCGATCATCACTAACTGTCTCATTAGCGGCAATTATGCCAGCTCCAATGGAGGCGGTTTCTATTGTTACCTGTCTTCTCCTTCCATAACCAATTGTATAATAGGTGGAAACCTGGCAGCCGGTAACGGAGGAGGGATTTATTGTGATTTTTCATTCCCTCACATAACCAAAAGTACCATTTCCCAAAATATAACTTCACAGGATGGTGCGGGGATCTATTGCCGTTATTCTCCGCATCGTATTACTAATTGCCTGATTATCGGAAATACAGCCAGGAACGGCGGCGGGATAACTTCCAGTTACTCGTATTCGACCATTTTTGAATGCAGCATTTATAACTGTACCTTTATGGAAAACACATCGGAAAATGGCGGAGGCATTTATTTTCAATATGCCTCACCTATGGTCAAACATTGCATCCTTTGGAATGACTTTCCCAATGAAATTTATAGACTGGGAGGCAGTCCCGTAGTCACTTATTCCCTTGTTCAGGGAGGTTATTCAGGAGAAGGAAACATCGACAAAGATCCGGAATTTGTTCAACCCGAAATCGGGAATTTTTATTTAAGCTTTGATTCCCCCTGCATTGATGCAGGAGATCCTGAAGATGTCACGGTAGATGATGATAAGGAAGGGATCCCCCGGTCAAAGGGCGCTGCCGTGGATTTGGGGGCTTATGAATATGTTGACCGGGTTTCATGTACGCCGAGGGCTTCGTTTACTGTGAATAAATTGTGGGGATACTCTCCCCTAACGGTTGGTTTTGATGCCTCGTCTTCGGGCGGGATCCTGAGCGACCCTGATGACCCAAATTGCCATGATGACTCCGGTTTCTTATGGGATTTCGGGGATGGCAGCAGCGCAAGCGGGATGATGGTGTCTCACACCTATAATCATTATGGAGTGTATGATGTGAGTTTAACCCTAGCTAATGATTGTGCGACGCACAGTTTGCCGCTTTCAGAGGTTGTTTATGTGAAGTCGCCTGTTCCGACAAGGGAAGTGGGCACAGAGGCAGAGCATCCTTATAATTCCATCCAGGAGGCCATAGATGACGCGGATGACGGGGAGGCGATACTGATTCATGACGGGACCTATTCCGAAAATATAAACTTCGGGGGTAAGAAAATCACCATTTTTTCGGAGAACGGACCTTCTGCAACGATCATCGACGGCAATTCCAAAGGTAGTGCAGTTACCTTTTATTCTCTTGATTATAAGAAAGATATATACTCAGTATTGGATGGATTTACAATACGGAACGGGTCCGCTTCCAATGGAGGCGGTATTTATTGTTATTCCTCTTCGCCGTATATAATTAACTGTATCATAGAAGATAACTCGGCTGGTTCCAATGGAGGAGGCATCTATTGTTATTCCTCCTCTCCGGAGATCACCAAGTCTATTATTAAAGGAAATTCAGCCGGTTCGAGTGGCGGTGGAATCTACCATTATCTGTCATCACCAAAGATAACAAAGTCTAAGATAGTTGAAAATCTTGCTGTGGCAACGGGTGGCGGGATTTATTGTAATTATGATTATTCATTGACGAGTGTAGTCAACTGTATAATCGCTGAAAATTTAGCCGGTTACGAAGGAGGCGGGATTTATTTTAATTATTCATCGACTTCCGTAACCAATTGTACAATTACCGAAAATCCGGCCGGTTATATTGGAGGCGCAATTTATTGCTACTATTCCTCTCCGGTTATAACAAATTGTATTCTTTGGAATAACTGGCCCGGTGAAATTTATAATTATCAGAGCAATCCCAGGATTACCTGCTCCGACATTAAGGGCGGATATGCAGGGGAAGGAAATATCAGTGCGGACCCATTTTTTGTACAGGCTGAAACCGGAAATTATTATCTCAGGGTCGATTCTCCCTGTGTTGATAAGGGGGATTCCGATGTCGCACCGGATGATGACAAAAAAGATATTTCCCGGCCCCAGGGCGCCGAGGCAGACATGGGGGCATATGAATATGTGGATCGCTTTTCCTGCACACCAAGGGCTTCATTTGTTATAGATGAAACCTCCGGATTCGCTCCGCTTACGGTTAAGCTCGACGCCTCATCCTCAGGCGGCATTCTGTATAATGATCCTGATATCTCATGGGATTTTGGTGATGGCAATACAGCCAGCGGAATGATCTTATACCATACATATAACAATTATGGATTTTATAATGTGAACTTAACCGTAATCACCGGTTGCGGTACAGACACCTTAAAACTTTGTGAGGTCATATATGTAAAGCCGTCTGTTCCTAACAGGGAAGTTGGAAAAGGAGAAGAGTACCCCTATAATTCCATCCAGGAGGCCATCGATGATGCTGGTGACGGGGAGATGATTCTGGTCCATGATGGGACCTACTCCGAAAGGATCAATTTCAAGGGAAAGAGAATCACCGTTTATTCGGAAAACGGTTCTGCAGCAACCATTATTGATGGCGGTTCGGGTGGGAGCGTGGTCACCTTCAATAACAATGAAGGGAAATACTCTGTGCTGGATGGATTTACCATTCGGAACGGATCAGCTTCCAACGGGGGCGGGATCTATTGTTACTCATCTTCACCAACTATCAGTAACTGTATCATCGAAGATAATTCAGTGAGTTCAAACGGAGGGGGGATCTATGGTTACTTGTCATCGCTTCAGGTTGCTAACTCTATAATCAAGAATAATTTTGCTAACTTAAATGGAGGTGGAATCTATCTTATCTCCTCCTCTCCCGGAATCAACCACTGCATCCTTAAAAGTAATCTGGGCAAATCAAAAGGGGGGGGATTATATATTGAATCCTCATCACCCAGAATAACCAAAACTGCGTTTACTGGAAATTGGTCTGTTTATGGTGGCGGAATTTATGATAAGACCTCTTCGTATAGTCTGACTAATAGTCTTCTTGGTGGAAATTTTTCCAGACGGGGCGGAGGGATTTATTCCGAATCGTCTTCTGTCGTCACCATTTTTAACTGCACTATCACAGATAATACATCTACTGAATATGGCGGCGGAATCTATTGCGGGGGGGCCTCAATAGTCGCCAAAAACTGTATCCTTTGGAATGATCAAAATGAAGAGATTTATAGAAGCGGAGGTAGTGTCACGATCACTTATTCCGACATTCAGGGCGGATACGCAGGTGAAGGGAATGTCGACGCGGACCCCTTGTTTGTTCAGTCTGAAACCGGAAATTATTATATCAGGGTCGATTCTCCCTGTGTTGATCGGGTGGAGCCCGATGGCGCACCGGATGACGACAAAAAAGATATTCCCCGGCCTCAGGGCGCTGAGGTAGACATGGGGGCATATGAATATGTGGATCGCTTTTCCTGCACACCAAGGGCTTCATTTGTTGTAGATAAAACCTCGGGATTTGTTCCGCTTACCGCTAAGTTCGACGCCTCATCTTCAGGCGGTATTCTGTATAATGATCCTGATATCTCATGGGATTTTGGTGATGGCAATACAGCCAGCGGAATGATCGTATACCATACATACAATGATTACGGATTTTATGATGTGAGCTTAACCGTAACCACCGGTTGCGGGGCAGACACCTTAAAACTTTATGATGTCATATATGTAAAATCTTCTGTCCCGACCCGGGAAGTGGGGAAGGGTGGAGAATATGACTATGAATACATCCAGGAGACCATCGATGATGCTGGTGACGGGGAGATGATCCTGGTCCATGATGGGACCTACTCCGAAAGGATTAATTTCAAGGGAAAGAGAATCACCGTTTATTCGGAAAACGGCCCTCTGACAACCATTATTGATGGCGGCTCTGGTGGGAGCGTGTTTACCTTCAATAACAAAGAAGGAATATACTCCGTGCTGAATGGATTTACCATACAGAAGGGATCGGGTTCCAATGGAGGGGGGATATATTGTTACTTTTCTTCACCAATTATCACTAATTGTATCATTAAAGAGAATTCAGTGAGCGCCAATGGAGGGGGGATCTATTGTTACTTATCCCTACCTACTATAACCAATTGTGAAATAACCAAGAATACCGCTCGTTATGGGGGCGGGATTTTTAACGATATCTCTTCTATACAAATCATTGATTGTTCCGTTAATGAAAATCAGGTAAGTACGCATGGAGGTGGACTTTATAATAGTTACTCCTCACTTGATATCGTTGATTGTTTCATTAACAAAAATCAGGCGAATTCTTATGGCGGTGGGGTTTATAATACTGCTTCCTCGCTTAATATCACTGATTGTTCTATTAACGAAAATCAGGCAAACTCTCAAGGCGGTGGGATGTATAATACTTCCTCCTCGCTTAATATCAGTAAATGCTTCATTAACGAAAATCAGGCAATATATGGAGGTGGAATGCTTAATAATTCCTCCTCTCTTGATATCACTAATTGCATTATCGCTAAAAACAGCGCAACAAGGGGTGGAGGATTTTATTGTAGTTATTCGAATATGAATGTTTTCAATTGTATTGTCGCAGTCAATATAGCCACCGAAAATGGCGGTGGAATGTATTTATACTATTACGACCCGGTCATTAAAAATTGTATTTTTTGGAATAACCTTCCTCAGGAAATTTTTATCTATTGGGGTACCCCCAAGGTCACTTGCACGGATATTCAGGGTGGATTTTCAGGAGAAGGGAATATAGATGTGGATCCAAAATTTATTGACCCGGATGGGAATAACTACCATCTGCGATGGGATTCATCATGTGTTGATGCAGGTTGCCCAATTACTTCAGTCGCTGATGACATAGAGGGTGTAACCAGACCTCAGGGTGAAGGATATGATATGGGCGCCTACGAATATCATTTAGCTTCTATTATTGTTAAATGTGTAGATGAAGAAGATGCTTTTTATTTTGGAATAGGAACGGAAGAATACAAAGCAGAGTGTCAGGATTCGTCCGGGAATCAGGGTTTTGTGGATGATCCGAACGATCCTGCGATATTCTATTGCACATACCAAAAGGCCTATCAACAGGAAGAGCCGACTACATATATCTGGTTTCTTAAGGTGGACCTTGATCTATGTATTGATTCCAATAGCTATCCCAGCCTGCAATGGGACCCTGATAAATTGTTGGTGACCGAGGGATGTACCTGGAAGCTGCTGCAGGGAGAAAATATACTTGTCTCTGATATGACCGGTATCAATAATTATCAGATAAAGGAGGGTGACGGGGAGTTTTTTGCTATAGCTCTTGAATGTCGGCCGCCATGTTTTTATTCCGTGGATCCGGTTCAAAGGATTCATCCTTGTGCTGCCTCTGATGACAATACAATTCAAATAACACAAATAACATCCGGCGATGCATGCAACTGGACAGCAACATCTAATGTAAGCTGGATAAACATAACCAGGGGTGATTCCGGTACGGGAGACGGAACCCTGTACTATTCTGTAAATGAGAATAACTTGCCGGATTCACGTTCAGGAATTATCACTATTGAAGGAGAGGATAACTATGCAGCAAACTTTACAGTTACCCAGGCAGGTTCGAAGACGTATTTCCGTGACGCAGACGGAGATGCCTATGGAGATCCAAATAACAGTCAGAGTTTGTGTGTTCAGCCTGAAGGATATATTTTAAATGCCGGAGACTGTGATGATACGGATCCCAATATCAATCAAGGAGCCACTGAAGTCTGTGACAATTTAGACAATGACTGTGACGGTGCAGTAGATGAAGATCTGGGAACGACAACATGCGGTCTGGGTGTGTGTTTGCACACTATTAACAATTGTGTCGGCGGTGTAACTCAGATATGTGATCCGATGGAAGGATCTAGTGACGAGATCTGCGACGGGTTTGACAATGATTGTGACGGCCTGACAGATGAAGATCTGGTGCGGGATTGTCCAACAATCTGCGGAATAGGAACACAAACATGCGAAAATGGAGAGTGGGTGCCTCCTTGTACGTGTCCATCGCTCTGTATATTCACATTGGACATAAAAGCCACGGGACAGCTCAAAACAGGTTATGAAAATAATATAAGTGAGGTCACCATTGGCATAGATCCCGACTACGGTACAGAAAAGAGCCCGCCCAACCCACCTCCTGATTATACGGTCGACTTGAAAATCATTGGCGGAGAGTATGGTTTTATCAGAGACATCAGGGCGCCGGGATCTGATGAAGAGATATGGGAGTTGAGCATGATAATAGGGGAAGCTGCCGATCCCAACTATCCGGATTACTTTCCGGTATTAAGCTGGGATGCCAATGCGGTTTGTCCTCCGGATCCAAACAATGGTTATCTGAAATTATATTCAGTAAATGACCAGGGTGTCCTCACCCTGCTTGTTCCGGACATGTCTCAGATTGGTCAATATCAGACACAAGGATCAGAGGGACAGTATATAGCTTCCCTGGGCATATATGTTTTTACCTATCGTATAATCTGGTCCAAGTGCGTGCCTGTTGAAATGAACTTCCCGGAAGGCTGGAGTATGATATCGCTTTCTGTGGAACCGGATAACCCGAACGTCAAAGAATTGTTTCCGGATGCTGTAGTCGTTTATACCTACGAAAGGGGTAAGGGATATGTTCGTGTGGAAGAACTGCAGGTAGGCAAAGGATACTGGATACTCTTTTATGAGAATCAGGGCTACGAATTATGCGGCAAGCCAATCCATTCCTATAGCAAGACGGTATATAGCGATGGATGGGAGATGATAGGCGGATGTACGTCCGATGCACGGCCAGCGGCGGATAGTTGTGAAATTGACGTTATTTACAGATTTGTAAAGGGAAAGGGATATCAAAGGGTCCTGCTCGCGTCAGAAAATTTGGAGCCGGGAGGGGGATTTTGGATCTTTCTTGAAGATGTAGTTGATCAATGCGTGATTACGGTTGAGGAATTAATGCCTTCCGATAGGCTCAGGCTGCAATCCGTTAAAGAGACTAATAAACCGGTTAAAAGAATGCGTGTCATAGGCCCGGAACCGGCTGATGAAAACTGGAGACTGGGAATCACAGGGACAGGGCAGGCCATAACCGGAGCCAACAATACAAGTACCATATATATCGGTATGGATATGGTCCCTCTGAGTTTCCATGCCCCAGGGTATCTGCCGAATTATACCGTTGATTTAAGGCTTGCCGGAGGTTTGCTTGAAGATATCAGGGAAACAGGATCTGCACGACAGGTTTGGAGCTTGCTCATTGAGGTCGGCCCATATGCAGTATATGGATTTAAAGATTATTACCCTGTCCTGTCATGGGATACAAAGGATATAGGAGCAGGAACGCTACAATTGCTGCGTGGGCATGAAAATGGGGATTTGCTGGTTAACGACATGAGAAGCATTAATATGTATCAGACTCAAGAGGCGGATTTCGCCAATTCCTACTCATTTTTAAACAAGACATTTTTGACATATACGATTATCTTTGATTACTATGGTAATTGAAAGGATTTTGGCAGTGTTTCGGGAGATTGTGGGTAGGTCAGAATTTAAGCTGTAAGTCATAGGACTTTGCTGCGAAGCTTTGAAGGGCTTTACCTAAAGATCAAAAAGGGATTAGAGATTTTCCTCTAATCCCCTTTTTTTTACGAGTTTTTTACAGATAGATTCTCCGTTCATTTCAATAAACTATCTGAAATCAGTTAGATTATGGTATGTAATTAAAGAAGCACAAAGAAAGTCCTTCTGCGATTTGTTTAATTTTATCAATTCAAGCGGTATTATGATTATGTCATTACCATCGGTCAATTAAATTAACGGAAGCAGAGCCGTTCCCGGCCAAAGAACGCCACCGGTTATTGGCACTGTTGAAACAATGGGTGCAAAAGTAGCTGTTGGCCAGGCCAGTGGAACTGTCAATGGGGCAGGAGCCGTCGGAAGTAGAGAGAATGTCGGTGCTGCCGGCACAAAGGTCGCTGTCAGTGGAGCAGTTGGCACCAAAGTAGGTGTTAATGTCGGTGTAACCGTTGGTGTAACTGTTGGCGTAAAGGTTGGAAAAAATGTTGTAAATGTCGGGGCAACGGTTGGAGTAAAGGTCGGCCACAACATAGCACCCGGAAAAGTCGTACCGGTAAAAGGTAGTGTTGGTGTAACAGTAGGGAATAAGGTTGCTGTCGGCCAAAGTGGAAGCCCGCCCACGGTAGTAGTTGGAAAAGTTGTGGCAAAGGGAAGGGTTGGCGCGGCAAGGGTTGTAAATCCCGGTGCAAGCGTGGTTGCTGTCGGAAATGTAGTAAATGGTGGTAAGATTACTGCAAAACCATGCGATGATA
>JBLIRS010000046.1:0-14222 GCA_049472415.1 bacterium
GCCATTATATAATCTTTATAATAAATTTATTCTCAAGAAAGAAGTTCCCATATTTCCATCAAATCTCGGACTGTACTTTATGGAAGGGCTCATCGAGATAGGAGACACTGTAATAGGATTTCTCTCCAATACCGTATCTTTTATCCGCATTTCAGCGTTTGCGCTTGCCCATGCAGGTTTGTTTTTTGCAGTATTTGCATTGGCACATACCTTACAAACTGTAAAATGGGGCTTTTTCTGGTATTGGACCGTTGTGATCATCGGCAATATCTGCATTATTGTCATCGAGGGGCTGGTTGTCTCAATACAAACCATAAGGTTGGAATACTATGAATTCTTCAGCAAATTTTTCAAAGGAGGAGGAGAGATCTACAAGCCATTAATGAATAATGATTGACGAGGAATATACCTTGGCCTGATGGGAAGGTCTTTTCCCATGGCCAATGGATATAAATAAGAGTAAACGCACATAAAAATCAAATTTTCATTCCAGAGTACACTATTAGTAACTCTGCTAAAAAAATCCTCTGTTGGATTTAAGTTGCCGGGGTTGCCTTCAGGAAATTCGATATCTACTGTCAGAAAGGCTCCATTGTTAGGTTTAATAGTTGTCTTTGATGCATGAATCCCTTTAATAACAGGCATCAGTTCAAGCGCTTCGTCTCCAGTGGGCCTTGATAATAGAAGTTGATCCAGATCCTCGGCGATTGACTTTATTTCGGTCCTCATTCCTTCACGCGCGGATATCTCCACATAGATATTATTTCTGACAAATCTAATCATGGTATAACTGTCAGGTTTAATTTCCATACGGGCGAAGGAGACATCCCCTGCATTTATGCCGTATGTCTCTCCCCTGGGGGGTAAATGTATAGCTTCAGGAGGCATGCTGCTTTCAGCAAATCTCCGGATCAAAAACTCTTGCGCCTGGAGGCAGGTCTGCATTATCTTGAACTCAAGATCCACAATACCCTTTTCCTTGACAGTCCATCTATAACTGTATTGGGTTGCCAATATACCCTCAATCCAATCCATAATATAAATATTGGGTATATCCTCCTCCGCTTCCTGCAAAGCACTAAAATCATCCTTGCCAAGGATTATCCCGGCCCTTATTGGCCCGTTTTTGCACGGCCAGTTTTCAAAGTCTCCTTCCTCCTTCAATCGGTCAACGATTTGCAAAACAGAATCCATTTCTGCTGACACTTGAGCCACCAGACTGAAGTTAAGGCCATAAAATAAAACTACGGCAATCATTATTAAAATCTGAACGCCATCCCCGGTCATCTCAGTAATTTTAGATAATACAAGATTTAAGCCGCTTCCATTAAGCATAATAATATTCCCTCCTAAGGACTAATAAAATACTCCGTTGGGAATCCCGTACCCATCAGAGCCAAATCCAGGATAAGGTCTGCCAAAATATACTCCGCTAAATGGATTAGTGAAATATCCTCCATAGGTGTTGCCATAAGGTGGTTGATAACCATATCCATAACCTGAGGGATAATTACTATAGGGGGGGAGATTGCCAGTGCCATAATTGGGATAGCCGAATGTCCCATATCCCGGACCATAGTTGTAATATCCCGTGTTGTAACCATAACCGCCAGGATAAATACCACCCATATTATTTCCATATCTATAACCGAAATTGCCGGGATAAGAAGGATAGTTAAAATAATTATTATTGGGGAAAGGGTAGGTATTGTATCCGTTAAAAGCGGCATTTCTATAACCATAGTTATAGATGTAAGGTGAGTTGTAATAGCCATAAGGGGTTGATGCCATGCCATAATAGTATTTATAAGTATCATCGAGCTTGCCGTCCATGATGTTATAAATGTCCACCGTTCCCTCTAAAGACATGTCTGTGGGATCTGAAATATCAAAAATTATTAATTCAGTGTCGGTATGAAGGCATAATCTATCAGTCGCAACAACATAAAGCCCTCTTCCGGCGCCATCATATTTGCTGCTTGTCTCCACTCGGTCTGCGTTTGATGGATCGGTTACATCAAAGACATAGACTTTGGAATCAAATGAATTTGCTTCCAACCACCAGGTCGCCCCTGATACCCAGGCCCCATAATCCCCGATCGTGGTCAATACAAAGACATGATTGTCAGAGCAGGCAATGTTTTTTTGATCGGGAAGCGGAACGCCCTCCAGCCTGCCGGAAGAATACACCAGGGCTGGGTTCTCCGGATTGCTAATATTAATTATCTTAAATTTGAAACCATGGTCTTCATAATCCGAGGAATCTTCATCAAGACTGACTGTTGCCATGAGGTAGTCCCCGTTCACTTCTAAACTCACATGTGAATAGTCATCTCCACCTAAATTGGTAAAGGTCTTTTTTAAAGAGAGATGTTCCGGATCCGATATATCTAAAACAAGGATCGAGGGCTCATCATTTGCCTCATTACCTGCGGCATAAAGATATCCGGAATCAATAACCATAGTGTGAATGTCAAAATCGTCTATGGTGTAGGAATCCAGTAAATCGTCATCTTCATCGATGTCATCAGGATTGGAAATGTCATAGGCATAGATGGTGGTCTCTGCGTCTTCACCCATTACACCTTGACTCATTACTACAAAAAGCACATCGTCTTTCATGGCTAAAGGATACGCATCACTTAAGCCGGAGTAAGAGTCTTCGTCAATTTCAACGAGAACAAACTCTTTGATAATCTCAGGATCATCCTTATCGGATATATCCACGAAATAGACTGTCCCTTTGGCAGCACCGATTACAGCCAGATCATCTTGAACGACAATTCCAAGAGGAATTGGGACAATGCCGGATGCCGAGCCCCCATTGTAAAGATCAATATGGGAAACATAGTCATAGTCGTCGGATCCGGATGCCTCAAAAATTGCCAATCCTGCTTCACCCGCAATCCCGCCAGTGCCGGTGCCTGTGGCCATATTCTGATACAAAACGTAGATATAGTCTCCGTCCGCCACTGAATAAGCTAAGTGAAGCTCGGCAGTAAGATAGGCGTAACCGAGCGTCGATTGAGAGGGTAAATAGTTTGAGGGATAAGGATAATATCCCGTGGAAGAGCCACCGTAATATACTCCCCTGTTAATATTACTGTTGATCGGGGGTGATAAATAATATCCTGTTTGAGAATATGGGGTTTGAAAATATGGGGGATACCACGATTGGCATTGTGACAGGGAATTAAATACTAATAGAAAAAAACTCAGGGTAAAAGCTAAGAGAACAAATTTAAAAACCTTTTTCATCGCCTAACCTCCCTCATACGAGTTTAGATTTAAGGAGAATCCTGCAACTTGTTGTGCATTTTTTATTCCGTTTGAACCACCTGCCTTTCTCTATCTCCTTTTGATGAATTAGGTAAAAAGTAAATATATGATATAAATTGACGAAAAATATTTTAATTAGTTATGCAGGAAATTTTTTAAGTTGTAAATGTAAGAAATACAGATTCAGAAAAGATTAAGGACGGCAATGACATGTAACTACCTTTTTGGTTTTCCATGACATAGCATCCGCTTCTGGCTGACGGGGGGGCTTAATGATATATTTAGCGAGGTTTTCTTTCCCTTTTTCATCAACAACATTAATCCACATTTCTCAAAAAATTTATTTTTGGATAGCATTACCTTCTATATATATAAATTAATGAAACAAACCATTCTTGGATCTTTTGCACCAAATTTTTAGAGAATTAAAGGTGAGAAATGTATACTGACATTGTATATGAAACAGAAAATGCCATATTAAATTTTTATTGCCTGATGTTAAAGCTCGTCTAAGCTATTATGTCCATGAGCATGGGGTGGAAAAGGCAAAGGGTCTTATCAGTCTTTTAAAACCATCCAGTTGCAGTCAAATAGTGATTCCAGAAAAATGTCATTATTTTTGCTTTGTCATAGTCGATCTTATAGGGAAAAAGAAAGGCTCAATTATTTGTAAACAATGCCATAAAACATATGGGTCATTTGATCTGAAAGAATTGCCTCTGGGCCATGGAAAGACGCCATTTGATATAAGAATCCCAGTTGAAAAGGGATTTTTAAAAAGGCTGCTTAAATCATCAATGCCTATTGTGAAAAGCGGATTGGGAGGAGTGAGATATCTATGTCCGGAGGGGCATGAATTGATCTCAATATCAGAAAGGGGGAGTAGTATTGCGTCAGAGCTGAGATTTTTATCCTCCAATTGCAGATAAAAATTCGTTTATGGTTTAATCAAAAATGAGCACACATTTATAACCACATTTCACATATAATATTTCTATACCAGGAGAGCCGTTAATTGATAATATAGTCGGCTAAACTGACTCGTACTCATTTTGTACCGCAGAGAATAGTTCTACTATCCTCATATATCATTTTTTCACTAATGTGCAATGGGAAATTTGAATCCTTTTTTACGTCTATTAAAAATGTAAGAAGGCTATAATTTTTCTATGTCTTAGTGTCTTTCCGATTTTTAAGAGAGGAGGTGGTGTACATCGAGTTTAGCTTTCCCCGTATGTATCGGCAGGTCGCTCCAACAGGGTGCAGTTATTCCGTCATCTGTCCTAATGTATTCCCCAGCCAATGAGCCAGTTTCTGTTCAGCGGAAGCACTTCATCAATCATGGACAGAATGGGATTGCAGCTTGGAACAACCATGCAGTATAGTCCTAGTAATTTCGAATCGCAGTCGTCCAGCACATTCGCGAATTGGGCTTTGTTTGATTATCGATATCCATTTTCCAGTGCCGTGAAGGCAAATTATTCAGCGCCCTCTTCCGTAGTCTCATCGTCCTTATTGCCATGGGCGCCTATAATAGACATTCGGAATCCTACGGACATGAGGCCGGTCGAGGAATGGCGCACGCAGGGGACGCTGGTAGATGTGCCGATGGGTAGCTTTGCCGAGATGATGTATTATTTGTTTAAGTATGGTCCAGTCTCGTCCCCCTGATTAGGGTCATTAAATGTATTGCCCCGGTAACCAGAGGGTCTAATTTTTAAGGGCGAGTGCCACGGGGCGGGGTGTTGATATGGCCCATGTACGCCCTTAATCAATTGAAGATAGTCAGCCACACCTTTGATGGCACCTTCGCCTCAGACTTTGAAGCTCTAGTGGCAGGGGATATTGGCTATGGAGTGGTACCGTCCCATCGTTTCATGAGGAACTCAATATTGATTAAAAATTAAGAAGTCCTGCGAGTGCCCATGTTGTCCATCTTAGCGTATACTCTTCGAGCCGCTTCACTCTAGTGTGTGGCGGCTCTTGCTCATAAAGCCGAAGAGCTTTGGTAATGAAGTTGATTATTGTTTTCTCTATATTTTTTCGGTTCGGATCTCGTGTTTTCCTTCAAACTAGTTAAGCATAATTTATTGCCACTGACAAATAATCCTTCCTCACCCTCACTCTCTCACAAAGGAAGAGGGAAAAGGCTTAAATTGTGTTTCTAAGATAAATTGTAATCAAAAAGTTATATTATGTCTAATTATTTATTTTTTCAAGGGAATTAAACGCAGAAAAAGGGCATAAGTTAAAAGATTTTTCTTCGTGGAGAGAAAAGTAGGGGGCAGAAAAATTTTTATCTGATATAATGATAAAATATGCAATCAATAAACTAAGCAAAGGATAAATTTGCATGAAAAACGTTATTATCTATACAGACGGGTCTTCTAAAGGTAATCCGGGTCCTGGAGGTTATGGAGTGGTTTTGCTTTGTGAAGGCCACAGGAAGGAAATTTCAAAAGGATTTAGGATAACTACAAACAATCGTATGGAGTTAATGGCGGTTATTGCCGGACTAAGCATTCTAAAAGTGAAATGCAATGTAACGATTTATAGTGACTCAAAATATGTTGTAGATGCAATAAATAAAGGGTGGCTCAAAAATTGGCATAAAAAAGGTTGGAGGCTCAGTTCAACAAATAAACCGGTTCTTAATGTAGACCTTTGGGAAAAATTACTTGAATTATTAGAAAGACATAATGTTAAATTCATTTGGGTTAAAGGACATGATAGCAATAAAGAAAACCATCGTTGTGATCTTTTAGCCGTTACTGCTGCTGGGGGTTCAAACCTTAATGTGGATGATGTATACGAAAAAGAACATGAAGCATCATACGAATTTTTTTAAATAGATAAATCAAAAAGACACCAAATATTACTTTTCCAAACTATTTTTTTTAAGCCCTTCATAAGTAAATAGAGTTCCCCTTTTACAATAGGTCTTATAATATAGAAGGGTTCTCTGAAATTGGGGAAAATAAAAACATCAACTTTAATTATAAAGAAAAGAAGTTTCGTTGGAGTATAAAAGGATTTTTCCAGGTCTGTATAAACATATCCTCCTTGTAATATACTACCGAAGACAATTCATAATATTCAGAGTTGCTAAATTTTTGGTACTGTAAAAACCACTATACCCTACACGATTTTTCCCTTTCTGATAATCGAACAATTTTTTGCTCTATTAAGGATCTGAATTTTTATATAAGTTCTTTACTAAATCAAGCCTTTACATAAAAATTTTTGTGTGAGAATCCATGTGAGAAAATCTATCCAAAATCTGCTAAAATTATAAAAAATTAGAAAAAATCTACTAAATTGATATCTAATATTTTCAATAAGTTGCTTCAAATTGAGGAGTTCAGGAAACTCGGGGATTCTGACTTTGAATCAGAAGGTCGCAGGTTCAAGTCCTGCCGGGCGTACCACTTAAAAATCAAGGGGTTTTCTCTGACGTTTTTCTTTTTCCGCGTTCCGCTTGTTCCAGTTCCTTTTGAAGAAAATAGTTCAATGCAGTACGTAATACAATGATGGATGCTACAACGCCGATAGCCTGCCAATTGGGTGCAACAGCCGTTTTTAAGATATCGGCACCTAATTCGAATTCAAGCGCAAGTGAGAGAGCAAACCCTAATTCGATTCGCAAGCGCTGTTCTGCAAGTTTTTCCCTGGGCATTTTCTGAAACAATGCCTTAAAGATATATCCAAAGAAAGCCCTGATACCGGCAGAGATGATTATGAAGGCTGCACAAAGTTCGATGATGCTTGCAAGAGAAGAAACTATTCTGATTACAATTAGTTCTATAAGTTCCATAGACATAGATTATTTTTCCCTTTTTTAGCTATCTTGCTTTTATAAATATGGTTCGACAATATACATATTTTAAGAAAAATCCAATTCCCTTGAAAATAAAATAATTATATTATATTCTAGCAAAAATTAATGCTAATGTACTAAGTATTTAAAAAGGAGAAGAATATGTTGCTTAGTTTAAAGGAATTAGTCGGTTATAAAGTGAACGGAAAAGATGGATTTATTGGAAAAGTAGAGCAGTTTTATTTTGATTATATGAATTGGATAATACGCTATCTCCTGGTGAATACAAGTGATTGGCTTCCCGGGAGGCATGTGTTGATATCTCCGGCTTCATTTTCCGGCCATCCTGCTTGGCATAGTAAAATCTTCAATGTCGACCTCATTAAGCAGATTGTAAAAGGAGCCCCGGCTATTGATATTTATAAGCCCGTTTCACATGAGAAGGAACTCGAGCTTATTAAATATCATGATTGGCCTGTTTATTGGGAAGTGAATATGCAGGATTTCATACCTCCGATAATCATGCCGACAGAGGAGGAAGATTCCATATCTGAGAAAGAATTGGTAGATTCTCACCTGCAAGGCACCAATAAGGTTATCGGGTTTCATATCCATGCCCTTGACGGTGAAATCGGTCACGTGGAGGATTTCATCGTAGAAGATAATAAATGGGCAATCCGTTATATGGTTGTGAATACCAAGAATTGGGTACCGGAGAACAAGGTATTAGTTGCTCCGCAATGGGCCCAGAGAATAAGTTGGGAAAAATCCAAAATTTATATGAATCATTCTAAAGAAGAGATTAAAAAAAGTCCTGAGTATGATCCCTCAGCACCGGTAAATCGAGAATATGAGGAAGTGCTTCATGACTATTATGGGAGGCCTAAATACTGGGATTGATTCCTGATTTGATAGCAGAGAATAATTCAAACATAAAATTATTGAATCATTATTTATTCTGAAAATGTCTTTGGAAGATTATGAAAAGATAACCAAAGACCATTCCGAACACAAATCCGCCTATGTGGGCCATATAAGCGATCCCCCCCATCTGGTGTTGAACAAATGAGCCAAAACCGCTCAGCAACTGTAAGACGAACCAAAAACCTATCAACACTATTGAAGGAACAAAAGAAATGGTTACGAACCATCCAAGAAATATAATGGTTCGAATCCGGTCATGGGGGAATTTGACTAAAAATGCCCCCATGACTGCGGAAATCGCACCACTTGCCCCAAGATTTGGTATAGTTGATGCCGGGTTTATGGCCACCTGTGCAAAACTGGCCAGAATACCACCTGCGAGATAGAAGAAGAGATAAGGATATTTTCCCATAGCATCTTCCATCTCCGGTCCGAATGCCCATAGATATATCATATTACCTATTATATGCATAAACCCGCCATGCAAAAACAACGAAGTAAGAATAGTAGTGAAATGTTTTCCTGCAGCTATTTCTGCCGGAATGAAAGACCACCTGATAATAAAGGATTTTCCCATCATTAATTCAAACAAAAAAACAATGATATTCAACCCGACTATGGAGATTGTTATGACGGGTAAACGTAAAGGCCTTCGATCAATATCACTTAAAGGAATCATAATAATCTAACACCAATTTTTTTTTCTGGCCAAAGGTGTGTCATTTGACCGGATTTTATCAACCTCGTCAGGCTTCTAACTTAACTGAAACACCAAATATATTCATACTGACTCAATATTATTACATGGCTTTGCTTTGCTGCGCAATGGTTCAATATCCTTTTTTTGGTTTGAGCGCAAAGAAGCCGGAAGAATGGCGTTTCTCACAGATGGAATCCGGGCTGTGGATAACCGGTTAACCATAACGAATGTAGATTATAAATGGGAAGACTGGTATTATATTGATCCGGAGGTCTCTGTTTATGAATATGACGGAGGTCCTTATTATATATTCTATTACGATGACTATCTCTACTGGTACTGAACATACAGCAGTTTTAATTATGAAAAAGGGTAATTTAGAGGAATGGAGAAAAAGACCATGAAAAGGATTGTCACTTTAACGCTTAATCCATCTGTGGATACGAGTGCATATGTTGAACATGTCGTTGTCGATGACAAGTTGCGTTGTCAGCAGCCCAACTATGAACCGGGCGGCGGAGGGATCAATGTTTCCCGGGCGATTCGGAGATTAGGAGGAGAGTCGGTTGCTTTATATACATCCGGGGGATTATACGGCCAGATGCTTCAGAACCTTCTTAATGAGGAAGGGGTGCAACATGACCCGATTCCGATTAGGAAATTGACACGGGAAAATATTATCATTGTGGAAAATTCAACGGGCCGTCAATTCCGCTTTAATATGCCGGGGCCAACATTGGATCAAAAGGAATGGGAGGCATGCCTTCACAGATTATCATCGACAACTCCGTACCCGGATTATATTGTGGCCAGTGGAAGCCTGCCTCCCGGTGTGCCCGAAGATTTTTATGCCAGGACAGCACATATAGCGAAGGGAATGGGCGCCCGAATAATTGTGGACACTTCAGGCGAAGCGCTGCATTTGGCCGCCAGGTCAGGGGTATTTTTGTTCAAACCCAATATGAAGGAACTTCAGGCACTGGTTAAACATGAGATAAGAAACGAATCTGAACTTGAGGCGGCAGCCATGAAATTTATCCGGGAGGAACAGAGTCATGTCGTTGTGATTTCATTGGGTGCGGCAGGCGCTTTGATGGTGACGAAGCAGGGATGCGAACGGTTGCGGGCGCCTACTGTTCCTATCCGTAGTAAAGTCGGGGCCGGCGACAGCATGGTGGCAGGAATTGTTTTGAGCCTGGCCAGGGGACGAACCATAAAAGAAGCGATCCAGTTTGGCATTGCAGCAGGCTCTGCGGCAGTCATGAATCCTGATACGAAACTCTGCAGCAAAGAGGACACAGAGCAATTGTTGGCACAACTTATTTCTGAACATAAAGGCTAAGAAAGGGAAAATTGAATAGATAGGGTAAAAAATAAGGGGGTTATCATGAAATCTTTAAGGTCCAAGGTTGCCATTATCGGCGCGGGAAACGTGGGAAGCACCTTTGCCTTTTCCTTGATGATCAGCGGCCTGGCCGGGGAAATCGTCCTCATTGACCAGAACGAGAAAAAGGCTGCAGGCGAGTGTATGGACTTAGACCACGGACTGAGTTTTGCCCGGCCTGCCAGGATATATCCTTCAGGGATTGAAGGGTGTAAAGATGCTGACCTGGTAGTTATTACTGCGGGAGCGAAGCAGAAACCCGGCCAGAGCAGGATTGATCTGGTTCAGACCAATACCGGGATATTCAAGGAGATGGTCCCCAGGATTGCACGATATGCAGAGGACGCCATCATTCTCGTAGTTTCCAACCCCGTAGATATTCTCACCTATGTCACATTGAAGATTTCAGGATTTCCCTCCAATAGGGTTTTCGGCTCAGGGACCGTTCTGGACACATCCAGATTCAGATATTTAATCAGCGAGCACTGTAACGTGGATGTCAGAAATATCCATGCATATATTATCGGCGAACATGGGGATACCGAGCTTCCTGTCTGGAGCAACGCCAATATCGGCGGAATGATCTTTGAAAAATATTGCTCATCATGCAACAAACAGAGCCATTGTGATCTGAAAAGAAATCTGGATAACCTATTTGAAGGGGTAAAAATTGCCGCTTATAAGATCATCGAGCTAAAAGGTGCAACATACTATGCGATAGCCCTGGCGCTGGTAAGAATTACAGAGGCTATATTAAGAGATGAAAATTCCATCCTCCCTGTTTCCACTCTCATCAATGATTACTATGGAATAAACGATGTATGCTTGAGCATCCCTTCGGTGGTTAATAGAAATGGGGTTGAAGAATTCTTAAGGCTGGAGTTGTCAAACCAGGAGCAGGAACAATTCAAACTTTCGGCAGAGACTCTGAAAAAGGTAATTGAGCAAATAAGGTTTTAGATACAACTGTCACTATTTTTATTTACTGCCAGGGGCGGTTTTCCGAAGCACCAGGACACGGGCATATAGCCTCAAGACCTTTTCGGTTATATTTTCCACAGAATATTTTTCAGCGAATTTCTGCTGTTTTGGGAAAGATTCCTCAACAGTTCCTGATCCTTCAGGAGTAATGTTATCGCTTCCGCTCAATTATCAGTACCTTCCGGAACTTTAAGCCATTGTAGCCGTCTTGAGCCACGTCATAAATCCCGCTTGAGCTTACGGCAACTACAGGGCAGCCTCCCGCCATGGCCTCCAGGAGTACCATTTTATAATCACGAACCTGTATTTAAAATTCTGTGCTGAGGCCAATTCTTTCTCAAGCCAAGGTTTCTGCCATTCCCAGGAAGTTTCACCGGTCGAGTCGAGAAAAACGAAGTAGGCCTCTCCGACATTAAAAGAAAACAGAAGAGGGCCGAAGTGTCTGTAAAATCTGTTCATGCCTAAATCCTCTACCTCATTGGAGCCCACTGCCAGAATGTATGGAATATCCATTTTTTTAAAGCTCCGGTTGAGTATCCTGTACTTGTCCTCGGCACCGTCTTTTACAGCATTTCCAGCAGAAATGAGAAAATCTATATCCGATTTTTTGAGCAGAGGCAAGATTCGTTTATTAAAAATCTTCATAGAGTTTTCACATTCTTTTTTTTGCTCATTCTTCCCTGACCTTCCTGTGTGCAAATATCTCCCTGTAAATGATCAGTATCCCTATAAATACACCAACATAGATTGTTAAAAATCTCCATGTAATGGTCAGAAGAGAGATGTCCTGTTTTTTTGACCAATTGGTAGAAGAGAAGTCCGTAACCACCTTCGGCAATTCCGGCAGCCCCAGGGGTCGGCGTAAAATACATGAAAAATGTCAGGACTACCTGAAAAGCCAGGATGGTCAGTGCCCGGACTTCATATCCCAATGCCTTGATCAGGATTATGGAAAAGGAAAAAAGAAATAGCAGAAAAAGGAATGTGAATAGTACAGACATTAAAACAAGGCCCGGCCTTCCCCTGAGAAACCTCCTGAAACCGTCAGAAAAGAGACTCAATTCCCTGGAAAATCTCAGAAACAGGATTCTGATCGATTATGAGATAAAGTCTCAGGGTATCCGTCAGATAATACAGGCCCAAAAGAATTATCAGACAGTTGGTTACATTAAATGACAGGAGGCGCGGATCAAGTCGCAATTGGCCTCCTGAAATATAACGGTGAACGAAGTAAATCGTGAGGGATGAAAGGAGAAAAAATATTCCCGTCAGTATGAAATATTCAAGTATCCGCCTGTATACATAGAGATTACTTTGGTGAGATTTGTTCAATTAGAATGGATTTAAAAATTTTGACATAGCTCGAAAATATTCAAATGAGCCTTTTGTAAATAACAATACATCATTTCCTCTTTCATTGCAAAAAAACACTTTATTAAAAAAGACTTTTAAAATAATATTGTTATATCAACTTTAGACATTTTTTTGCTTTGGATATAAGGGCTCAGGTTTATTGACATTAATAAATCACAAAAATTAATTAAGGGCTTGACTAACCAGTAACAAAATAATACAATTTTTGACGTAGAAATTTACGTAAAAATTTATGTGATAATTTATTTGGATTTTTTTCAGGTGGGCCGTTAGCTCAATTGGCAGAGCAAGTGACTCTTAATCACTAGGTTGTAGGTTCGATTCCTACACGGCTCACTTATTTTTAAGGATTTTGATTTGTTGCTTATCAGTAGCTTCCTTTCTGGATTTTGTAATAGTTTATCAGATTTATTGTTGCATTTAGGGTTGATTAATTGATAGCTCAAGTGAATCTGTTTTTAATAGTAGCATGAAGAGCAGTTTCTTGTTTTTCCTTAAGATTGCGAGAGTGGCGGAACTGGCAGACGCGCTGGACTTAGGATCCAGTGGGAAAACCATGCGGGTTCGAGTCCCGCCTCTCGCACCAATTTGACATAAGAAAATGCTCTGATTAATCTAAGAGATTATAAAAAATTTATTCCATAAGATTAGGTTTTAGGAGACTGGAGAGGATATGAAGGTAGATGTTATCGAACAAGAAGATAAAAAAAAGAAGCTGACATTTGAAATCCCTCAGGATGTTATATCTGAAGAGCTTGGCAAGGTATATCGTGAAATTAACTCTACTGCAAAAATAAAAGGATTCAGACCCGGAAAGGTACCAAAGGCAATCCTTAAACGGTTTTTCTGGAACCGGATAGAATCAGAGGTATTACAAAAATTATTGCCTTCTTATTATAATAAGGCGATATCAGAGGCAGACTTACAGCCGATTGGCGAGCCCAAGTTTGATGATATATTTGTGGAAGAGGGAAAACCTCTGACTGTGGGAGTGATCGTGGAGGTTAAACCTGTCATTGATCCCAAGGATTATACAAATATTGAGATTAAATGGAAAAAACCCGAGGCGACGGATGAAGATGTGATCCTTATGCTGAAAAACCTTCAGGAAAAGAATGCTCAATTTGAGGTCGTGGAGGACCGTCCGGTTCAGGAGGGAGATATAGTATTTTTTAACTATGAAGGCACAGTAGATGGTAAGCCGATCCAGAGAAAAAAGAAAGATGATTTACAGATCGAAATCAATAGCAAAGATGAAAAAAACGGTTTTGTAAAGGCCCTTATAGGCTTAAAAAAGGGTGAAACAAAGAAAATAGACCTGATTATCCCTGAAAATTTTCCCAACAAAGAATTAAGTGGCAAAGGCTGTATATTAGATGTTATAATTAAGGAAATCAAGGAGAAAAAAATACCCGTTTTGGATGATGAATTTGCCCGTGATCTTGGTGAATATGATAACCTTGAATCATTGAAAAAGGAGATCAGAGAAAAGATTCAAACCAGTTTGGATAACCAGGCAGAAAATATTGCAAAAGAAGAGCTTATAAACGTCCTTATTGAAAAGAATCCTTTTGATCCACCGGAGTCAATGATAGAATCGAGGATTGATGATATAATAAACGGTATAGAGAATCAGTTGAGACTTGGCGGTAGTTATGTGAACACTGATAAATGGGACAGGGACAAGGCCCGTGAGGAACTCAGACCCAAGGCAAAGAAAGATGTTCACCTCGCGCTTATTCAGGAAGGAGTTGCACGTAAAG
>JBLIRS010000047.1:0-14193 GCA_049472415.1 bacterium
ATAACGAAAGTATGAAAACTTGAACTTAAAACAGGAAGGATTAATGTGTAACAAAGTGACGAATTCAAGCTTAAACAGAACTCAACCATCAGTGATAAAATGTTTTCAATGTAATCAAAATATCTCTCAATATGTTCTATTACATCAAAAGAGATAACAAAATCAAATGAATGTTCTCCTAGTAAATGGACAACATCTTTAGAACATGCATCTATGTTTATAAATTTCAGGTTTTTTAATTGATATCTTCTAATAGCATAGTTAATTGCTCTTTGAGAATAATCGACACCTAATACAAGTTGTGCCCTTTTTGCCAGCATGTATGCTCCGTAACCCGATCCGCATCCAAAATCCAAAATAATCTTATTTGCCAAGTCACATTGTTCCAGTACCCAATTGTAACGGGTCTCGTGTGCTAGTCCGCAAAAATTCATATTACCCGTTTGAACATATCTTACATCATTATCAGCAGTTTCAATATCAGATGTGTCACCATACATATTGAAGAACCCTTTCCTGTGCTGTAGGGTAAATTTTATTATTATATTCTATATAATTGAATAAGCGATATCAATAGCTTTTTCAACTGCTGTATCAATATTCAAATATTTAAAAGTACCTAATCTTCCGGCAAAAATTGTCCTTTTATTCGCTAAGGAAAGATATTTATTCGAGATTTCTATGTTTTCTTTTTTCTGGACCGGATAAAATGGATCCCCTTCATTTTTGCTGAATTCCTTACAAATAATAGTATTCAAATGCCTTCTTTTATAAAAGTATTTAAATTCAGAGATTCTCGTATAGAATTCAGTATTGGGATAATTTACAACGGCATATGGCTGAAAATATTCAATATCGTGTTCTTCAAAAACCAAATCCAATGATCTGTATGATAATTTGCCATATTTATAAGAGAAAAATTCATCAATAGGACCGGTATAAATAGTAAGGTCATAATTTTTGGACATCTCATGATTAAAAGGAGTATTCAATATAATACTGATTTTCTTGTGATTTAACATATTGTTGACCATACATGTAAATCCGTCTACAGGTATCCCCTGATATGGTTCAGCGAAATACCTGTCATCCCTGTCAAACCTTAGCGGTATTCTGGCTGTAACATCGGGTTTTAATTGACTTGCAGGTATGCCCCATTGTTTTAACGTATAATTCTTAAAAAGTTTTTCATAAATAACCTCTCCCATTAGTGATAAAACCATTTCTTCACTATTTGAAGGATTTTCAATAGGTTTTTTCTCTTTTTCTATAAGGTCTTTAGCTGATTTTTTATCTAATTTTCTGTTATACAGTGATTCCAGGGTATCTAAATTTATAGGCATTGTAATATATTTACCATTGTCATTGACCATTACTTTATGAACATAATCATTAAATTGTGTAAATCTTTTAAGAAATTCCCAAACTTTACTATTTTTTGTATGGAAGATGTGCGGGCCGTATTTTTGTATCCATAAATTATTTCCACTAATACAATCGAAGCAATTTCCGGCTATATGATCTTTTTTATCAATTATAGTTACATAATGACCCTTATTGGCAATTATGTTTGAAATAGTTGAGCCGGTTATCCCGGCTCCAACAATCAATATTTTCATCTCCGTATTGCCCTTTTTGTTTTAGAAAAAGAATTTTTGAATCCGTTCGGCAGCAACTGACTCTTGCCATTAATAATTTCAGTGATCGTATCCTTCGAAGAGTAAACATTTAAAAACGACGGAAGGCATCTCCATTCTAAAATGACTACTAAAACGACAGCATTCATACAACAGGTATTTTAAATATTCTTATAAGACATACAGTATTAAAGATTATACATAACTGCTTTTCCTTTTACAATCAGTCGAGGCGTTCAAGCAGCAATTCTAATTATGACAATAGCTATAAACCATAAGCATAAAAATTTACTCACAGGCGCCCTTGGAAAGACAAAATAATTGAAGAGACAGTCTACGACCATTACTTAAATAACAAAAGCAAATTCTATCAAAATCAAAGATATTCTCTATGATTTCCGGTAAAATTCTTGATTATCAGACAGCCTCCCAGGTACAAATCTATTTGCCCATAATCAGAATTGCTGCAACAGCTTCCTTATTCAACTTTAAAGTGCCAGTCAGCACCGTTATTATTGTCCCATGAATTCATTGTGATATTGTGGAATACCATATCGAGCTTTGTAGCCTGCGAAGGAACAGGAATCATGCACTCATAGACAAATTCTTCCGGGTTCCAGTTCATTGGTATATCCCCCTGAGGTGTTCCTGTTCCGCTCCAGTTGTTGATTCCCCAATGACACTCCATCTGCTGCTCTCCGATTGCCCGATAGGAAACCTTAACATTTGATCCGGGTTTTGCAGGATCTGGGTCGATCTCCACCTTCTCCCCGGAAATATTCATCAAACCTGTAAGCAGACTGATAAATTCCCCATTATTTACAGGACCATCAAAAAGAAATACCCTGACATCATGGGAAGGAACAGAAGTGCTTAACTCGCTGGAGATCACATCGAAAGACTCCCCTGAATCCGCATCCGTCCATGTTCCGTTGCTCATATACTTTGCCGTTTTAAAAGGAGCAGGGCTGTCTCCCTTGTTCAAAAGCACTAAGGCGGTTTGATTTACACCATCATGTTGTAACACACGATAAAATGAAGCCGTATTGCTGCCTAGGGATATGTTCACTTGAAGCCCCTTCTGAAGGGCCGGACTTTTTTGCCGGATATGTGCGATCTTTCTCAATCGTTGATATATGGCGCTCGCTCGCGCCTCAGAGATGTTCGTCTCTCCGTAATAGTTCCTGTTTCCCTGATGCTCCGATTTGCCCGCCATAAAGTGCTTTTCAGAGCCGTAATAGATGCAGGGGATGCCGCGTGCCGTGAATAACCAGTTATGGGCATCAATAAAGCCGTTTTCATTTGCATTCATCCTTGCCATATCATGATTGTCATAAAATGTAACCAGCTCGTAGGGATTGGTATATGTTTGGTCTGTCAGATGGAGATATCCTTCCAGGGACGCATAGCTCCCACCCCCGGAAAATACCGAATTAATAGCCGCCTTACCGGGAAAATCAAGGACACTGATATTGCCATTTTCGGGTTTTTGATGCTGGGCGATCGCACCAGCGTTGTAATTAAAATTTTCACCAAACATAAAGAAATCAGGATGATTTTCACGAATTCTATCGGCGAACTGCTTCCAGAAGAAATGGGGCATCCATGCGATGGTATCTATGCGGAAAGCGTATGCGCCTTGGTCGATCCATTGCAGGTAAGCGCCGGCAAGATATGCCAGCACATCCGGATTCTCTTCCCTTAGATCCGAAAGCTGTGCAAGCCCTCCTCCTCTGTTATAAAACCGGTGAAGGGGATTGTTGTAATCGAGGCTGGCAGGAGGAAGATTTTGATGGTCTGCTACCAGGGTGCTGTTTTTGTCATATATTTCCCCGAACTTCGGCTGATCATTCGGCATTGTAAAGGATGGGGAGCCATGGTTGCAGACAATATCCAGGATGATTTTTAAGCCGTGATCATGAAGCATCTTGGAAGTGAACTCTGCAAATGTAAAACCATTCGATTCATAGTGTTCATCAACCCTGTAGAAATTAACCCCCCAATACCCGTGATAGCCGGTCTTACCTCCGTCAGATCCGATTCCTGCGTTATAACTGCAAGGTTGTCCACCCGTAAATGCTTCATCCGGATTGTCCACAATCGGCGTTATCCATATGGAGGTAAATCCCATGTCTTTGATATAACCCGCATTTTCATAGATGCCTTCAAAATCACCACCCATGTATCCTATATTGGCATACTGTCCTCCATCCCCTGTCATTTTAAGCTCCCATGTTGGATGACCGCTTGCCCTCCCCTGATCTCTATGATCATTTTCAGTATTACCATTCACAAACCGATCGGTTATCACAAAATAGATATTTTCTCCTGCAAATCCATTTGTGGTTCCGTAGAATTCTTGTGGTGACCCATTCTCAACGACTACGGAGATATTTCTGATTACTATATTGTCTGCCCCACTATTATCAATAACTGCCAGGGTAATGTCATAGCTGCCCGGTTCCGTGTAAACACAGGTTACCTTTTTCCCTGTGGCATCATATGTGCCGTCGGATTTCCAATCCCATTTATATTCAACAATATTTCCGTCACGATCCGTTGAACCGGAGGCATCAAACTGTATTTTTTCAGACACCTTCGGTTTGAGAGGGGCATAAATAAAGCTTGCCGTGGGCGGGGAATTTTTGGATCCAATATTCGGGGTCCCTGGTGTGGGTTTGATAAGTGTATCCCAAGTGTCACTCCCGTCAGGATTTCTACCGATTGACTTGTTCCTCCCGGGATTCTTTGAATATATATAGGAGTCAATAACTTTGCCATCGGGATCTATAAGATTGACAGTGTCCCCATTATTCTTTAAATAGGAGGTCATTTCAATAAAATAAAAACCCTTTGGCTTAATGGTGGTCCCTTTCGGTATCTTTTTGGGAGATCCACCCTTATTCAATACATTGTCTACCTTAAAATTGCTCAGATCTATTGTGCTGGTCCCGGTATTATATAACTCTATAAACTCACGATTAGAAATTGAAGGGGCAGGCAGGAATTCATTGATCTTTAACGCGCTGTAATCATCTCCAGTTTGAAGTGGCTTTTTGACTGCCAGGATGACCCCGTCACGTGCATCCATATTGCTCACCGTTATCTGGTCAGCCTTGACAGCACAGGTGTTACCATGGATCTCATCAACGAGATTCGTCCCTTCCGGTATTAATCCGTAAAGCCTAATTGTTGCATCCTTCGGAGAGGAGGAGTTGTTGATGACCACTATAACCGTTTCATCGGATGAACGGCGGGCATAGGCATATACCTTATCCCCTTCGTGTTTGTATATTGTCCGGATGTGGGATGATCTCAGGGCATCATGGGAGAGTCTTATCTTTATGAGCTTTCTGTAAAACTCATTGATCTCAGCCCGTTTTGGATTGGAATAATCCTCCCATTCCATTGCAGCTCTGTTTCCGGGGTCCTTATTTGCCCCCGGCCACTGGGACATCCCGTTTTCATCTCCGTAATATATCATTGGCGCACCGGGATATGTCATCTGGAATATTACAGCAGCCCTTAGTTTCGTCCAATCTCCCCCGCATCTGTCAATGAATCTCCATGTATCATGACTTCCCAGCAGATTCAAAGCCGTCGAATAAGCAGGCTCAGGGTAGTCGGATTTTATCTCATAGAGGGCTTTATCAAACTCATCAACCGAGGTCAGTGAGGGATTTCCGTTATCGTCAATCCCTGCAAAGAAATTCTGGACAGCAGCCCTGAACCGATAATTCATGGTTGAATCCCACATTGTGCCGGCAAGCCATTTTGCTGCATTTTCCCAGGACTCTCCTACGATATAGGCATCGGGATTTGCTTCTTTAACTTTCGTGCGAAAGATCTTCCAGAAATCGTCTTCGATCTCATTGGCGACATCGAGCCTCCAGCCATCGATTCCCAGATTGATCCATCTTACGGAAATGGCATTGTCACCTGTAATGAAATAATCCCTTATGCTTTCATTGGTTGTGACGAGATTGGGCAGATGGGCGAATCCCCACCAGGCATCATAATCACCGGTTCGTAAGTATTCGTCATTCTGTGTTTTGCTCCAGTGATCGAAATAGGGTTCACTGGAGTCCTTATTACCATTATTATTGAGATCATCGTACCATCGGATCGGCCAGCGATAGATGGTATAAAACTTATAGTAAGGTGATGCCTCTCCCTTTTTTACCACATCATCAAAAAAGGGATGGGCGACACCGGTATGGTTGAATACGCCATCGAGTATGATTCTTATTCCTCTGTCGTGTGCCTCTTTAATAAGCGCTGAAAGGAGCTGGTTGTCTCCAAGGTTATCATCCACCTTTTCATAGTCCTCGGTGGAATATTTATGATTTGTTCGGGATTCAAAGACAGGATTCAGATAAATCGCGGTAATTCCAAGATCATCCGTTGTTTTGGGATCGCCGTCATTTAGATATTTAAGTTTATCAAGGATTCCCTTAAGATCGCCTCCCATGAAATTCTTTGTGGTAGGTTCAGAGCCCCATTTAACAGTTCCGGCCGGGTCGTTAGCAGTGTCAGCATTATAAAACCGCTCAGGGAAGATCTGGTAAAATACCGCGTTTCTGACCCAATCAGGGGTTTTGAATCCTGAAGTCCCACCTATGGGGAAATAGGTAAAATCTCCATCGAGGGGCTTATCATCACTCATCCCCTTTGCGTTGTACCAATCCATATCCGACCCATCCACCAGCATAAATTTGTAATAGACCTGGGTCGCAGATGCAGGAATTGTCCCTTTCCAGTATCCGTACTGATCGTCGTTATGATCCCATACCATGTCAACAAAAAATTCCGATCCGTTCCAATAGCGAATCCTGGCGCTGGTAAGGTCATCCTTATTTACTCTCAATACCAATGTCACCCCATCCTTAATAGATGGAAAAAGTGGATTCATATAAATGCCATCCTGATAATGAAAAACCCCATTCCACCAGATATTATTATCATGCGCGGCCTGTGCTGCCTGGATTGCAACTGGACCCGAAACTATACCAATCAGCAAAGATACTAAAATTACTTGTATGATAATAATCTTCTTTCTCATTTTAATGTCCTCCGTTAGAGAGATTTAAAATTTTTTTTAAGTCCGTTTTTTCAATACCGGCAATCAATGCACATTTTCAATCAAGGTCCCTTATATACAATAAGGCTATTGGTGTTCAGTAAAATTGTAAAGAGATTTGTGTATGTGAGGGAAGGTATTAAGACCTTCTGATAATAGGAGAAGCAGATTGAGTATTAGATATAATCGGAATTCGTATTCTGAGAGTTTAAACGGTTTCTTAAAAGGAAGTTTCTATAATCTTCAATTTATGATATTAAAGATCTAAATATATTCAAGAATAGTTTCATTCCCCCCTTCGTCAGGAATTATCCATATGCAATTCCTTTTACCCATCCGGGATGCATAAAATTGTCAGAATTTATTTCAGAGAGATATATCAAATTAATAAAACTCTGTCAAGATGAATGATGTTTTTGGATGATGAAATAATCATGTCTATTAACTACTTTGGTGCGTCAAGTGTCTTTGTAATGCAATGGAGTTGCCCTGCCAAAGGGGTTATCTCGTCGGCTTTAACGGTCACCACCTCAAAACCCAGGTCGGTCCAAATTTTTTTGGCCTCATCCTCGTAGGTTGTATCCTGGGCATAAACCGGCATGAGAAGTTTCCCATTGACCGGCACTACGTTGAGGTATGTTCGCCAACTCCTGAATCTGGAGGGAAGGCCGGGACAAACGGGAGCAGCAGGAGGCTCCTTGGGCCGGGCATGATTCAAATTCGGCGGACAATTAGAGGGCATGGGTATACGCACGATCTTGATCGGCTCTCCTGTTTCGGGATCGACCAGACCGGTTAGTTTGCTGGTTATGTTTTCCTCGATTATGGAGTGATTGATTCGATCCTGCAAGGGTGTATATTCACCGACCAGGAGTGTTGTTCGATTGGCCCAGGCCAGCCACATGTCAACATGCCCCGTGGCCCAATCATCCAGCGCCCGAACAATAACAAGGTTTTCGCATCCAAGCTCCTTGCGAAACATTTCTCTGATCTCGGACTCGGCATAATGGGGGTTGGCGTCCAACAGAACAGAACTGGCAATGCACAACCCACCGCCATTTGGCAAGAAGTTACCTCCTTCAAAGTATAGATTGAAATCACTTAAAGGCACTCCAATCCTTGAAGCGAAATCAGCAGGCTCAGCATCATCCAGAGGACGGCCCGGAAAATAGAGGGGATCTTCTATGGAAAGCTTCTGGTTTTTAATGTCCCGGACAAACAAGGGACCAAAGTCACGTATCCAGAAGGCATCCGTCTCAAAGTCCTGGATCCAATAAATATCATCGGACGAGATCCCTTCTTGTTCCTCAAGCATATCCGAGCAAGTGTTCAATGTGGTTTCATCATCGTCCCCAAGATACGAGAACAGGTAGACATAAGGAGTTGCTCCGGATTTCACTGTAGTGCCTATTATGGACATCCACATGCGGTCAAATTCATCCGGAATGCCATTGGAACTGCACCACCATTCAGTCAGGAGACCATCTATAGGATCGGCTTCATTCGCAGAGATAACCCTTCTCTCTGTGGTTGCGCGCTGAATCAGCGACAGGCGTGCAAATTGTGGATCTTTTGGATTAGCAGCAAATTGTGCCTGCCGTTTGGCAACAATATTATGCCAGGGCTCCGGAGCCCGCTTTTGAAAAATCCTTCTTCGGCCCGTTGTGTCTCGTCCGGGAAAATCCCTTCTTGGGCTGGCCGATAATTCTTCAGGAAGGCTTCTCCTTTGGTTGTCAGCCTCGTTATAGCTTGCTTCAACGGCCTGCTCTTCAGAATCACAAGGGCATTTACCTGCCGATAATGTTGGAATAAATAGTAAATAGAGGAAAAGAATAACTGCTGCCATTACAACGATTTTTTTTGCTGTCTTTTTCATCTTCTCCTCCTTTTCATCTAATATATATCTTCATATACCTTCTATATACCTTATACCTTAGCTTTTTGCTATCCTATAAAAATGCTTTTTGCCATCCTATAAAACAATATACCGGTAATCATAGATATTGTCAATAAAAATAATAAAAAAATAATATAAATAACATAAAAATATCATTTTATTAAATAATTTGCCTCTCAAAAAATCAGACAGAGCTTTGCAGAAGTACCATGACATATTTTTTTAAAGACCATGGCTAAAAATCAGGAAATAAAACACATGGCATTATTTCAAGGTATCTATGACAAAAAGGCAGGGCCATTGATTGACCCTGCCTTGTAATAATTATGGGTAATAATTATGGATTAATTTTATCACTAAAGACCGGAGCCTGCGGACTCGATTACAAGCTCACATGGATTTACAACATTATTAAGCAATATCCAGTATCCCTTGCCGGGTTCCAGATTCTCCGATGCGGACACCCTTTGATATCCGGCTGCCTGATCATATTTATATATAACAGTGACAGAGCAATTATTTACTGATATTTTTGCTGAAGATGTGCACCCTCCTATCATATTCCATCCGGAATCATTGAAGGTTTGGGCATGCGACCGGATGGGTTGCCCGGTCAGAGAATAGCTCTGTGGTGCACTTAATAATATCCAATATCCCTTTCCGGTTTCCAGATATTCTTCCGCTGCCACTCGTTTATATCCCACTCCCTCATTATAACCGTAAACAACCAAAGCGCCGGGGAATAATGATGAGACAGAAGCATCATCCGGAATTACCGGCAGTGAAATCATACTCCAGCCTCCGGGGAGATTCAGGGTAAAGTTTACCGTTAAAAACTCAGATGATGTATACTCATGTGCGCCAATATCAACATAGTCAGGTGTACCGACACCTGTATTGGAAGCAGTCTGACAATCAATCCGGGGATTGCCCGATATATCCTCCTGAGGCGCTACGTCACCATTGGCGGCATCGATGCACGGGGAACCGGATTGCAGCCTGAGGTCTCCGTTAGCCATGTCCACAAAGAGTGGATTTGCATTGATATTTCCTGCACCTGGCCATCCACCCTCGATATTGTTGTATGTGACCTTTGGTGTATTGAATCCTGTGTGATATATGGAATTCCCGCCAAATACGGCACTGTTCCCCCAGAGGATGGAATTTGTTATCGTAAAATCATTGGAGTTGTTCCATATGGCTCCGCCGCTGTTTGAAGAAGAATTGCCTGCAAATGTGCTGTTTATGATGGTAAGCTTACCAGAGTTGTTATAGATTGCGCCGCCGGCCAACTTCGCCGTATTGTTTCTGAATATGCAGTTAATAATGGCGGAAGAACCGTAGATATTGTAGAATACCCCGCCATACCCGATTGTGGAGTTATTCTCGAAAATACTATTAATGCAGGAAGCTGTACCGTTTGTATTATATAGAACACCGCCTCCATTGGCCAGGACTGTATTGGCAGTAAACACACAAGCGCTTAAACTTATATATGAATGATCATTATACACCAAAGAGCCGCTTCCGAATCCGATTATCCCATTATTAGTGACAACACAATTAGAAAGGGACAGGGTGCCATAGTTAGCAAGCACCAGGGATGCGCTGCCGTTTACCATATTGTTCTTTATTATACAGTTGGTAATGCAGGAAGTAATAAAATTCGCATATAAAATTCCACCGCCTGAAACATTGAAATTCTGTAGAGTAAAGCCATCCATATAGCTATTATTTCCCAGATTTATATTTTTGCTTTGTTGTTGACCATCAATTATAGAGATGTCGCTTTCAAGGTCCCTTCCCTTGACGCTCCCCATTCTGCTGGTCAAGCCGGAATCAAAACCACCAAAAAGCTTAACCCCGTCCTTGAGCCAAAATGAGGGGCCGTAGTAAGTACCTTCCTTGGCCCATATCTCATCCCCGGTGCCGGCGGCATTTATTGCCTCCGGAAGATTGTTAAAGGCATCCTCCCATGAAGTGCCTCTTCCGCCACTTGGCGCTCTTGAATCGACAAAAATAGCCATACCCGCAGAAGGTATCTCCGTAACCTCGACAATTCCCTTCACCTTCAGTATATTCTTGCCATACTGTACTGTAATATCCCTTGGCCCCTTTTTACCATTACATTCCACATAAAAGGTTACAAGATAGGTGCTATCACTCCCGCGATGGGCTTCAATATCCTTGATTATAATACCGGGGCCCATATTGATCCTGAGATCCTCAGGGTCGGGCGCTCCATTGTGAATAGTGATCCACTTGGTATATGTATGGCCGCATAATAGTATTGTCCCGCCAAAATCAGTCAGGTCCAGCCCTGGTTTATATACGGCATCCTTTGTGTATGCCAGTATACCTATGCCTTCCGCATACGCGGTAAAGACATCGGTAGTATAGTTATTCAGTATTGAAGAATAGTCCGTATTGGATGACCACTCCAATCCCGGGGCAGGGATGGAAGAATGAGAAACATCGAATCTTGTCTTTACGATGAATTTCTTGATATTGGTATCCCTGAAGTCCAGGATGTCAACAGACCCTGTATAAATCCCGTCACTGGAAGTTTCATCCCCATTAATTCCCTCATCATTAAGAATCACATTCTTGATTTCATCGCCG
Organism: bacterium; assembly: GCA_049472415.1. Lineage (GTDB taxonomy): Bacteria > SZUA-182 > SZUA-182 > DTGQ01 > JAFGSM01 > JBLIRM01. The sequence continues at coordinate 11,237 of JBLIRS010000047.1, forward strand.
TCCAGTGTGTAGAAACAGGTCTTTGTTTCAACATTCGTAAGTGGATAACCATTTTCTATTGAGGCATAAACCAAAAATCTATCTTTGCCTTCCGCATCGATTATATCTTCTTCAAGCCAGGTATTCGCGCTAATATTCTTGTTCCGGGCATATGCTATTAGCTGTACCGGGCCTTCAGGTAATTCCATCACCTGGGAATCAGCAACAACCGCAGGATCGGCGGCCTTTAGAAGAACAACAGGGGGGCCTGTATACGCATTGGTTATTGTAACCTTATAATCACCGGAAACAGGGGCATTGATCTTTCTGCCAAGAAACCTTCCTTTTGATTGGATATTATTGACACCGCTTGCAAACACATTGCTGGCAGAATCTTCCATTACAAATCTATATCCTTCAATCATATTACTTCTCGGGATCAGGTAAAATCTGGCATCTGTTGAATTTGCAGGCAGCTTGAAGGATAATTGATAATATTCATACCCATATTTATCAACCCCTGCCGGGATAAGTTCTCCGTAGGAAGAATATAGTTGAGTCAATCCCTGGATCTTCGCTAATGCTTTGATCATTGTGAGTTTCAAATTATTTGGCGATTTATCCTGGTCAGACATTGGAATGGTATCGGCCTCAGTGGTATCGGATATCTGCCCCATGATTGTTGTATCCGCTTTCCCGAAGGAAAAGGTGTATATCTTTACCCCGTTATCCCTTGCCCTGTTCACTTGTTCCCATAAATCATCACCCGTAGTCTGTCTTCCGTCCGACATAAGGTAAATCTCTGCTCCGGAAATCTGTCCATCCCCATGGGTGTCGATAAGCTCATCTATGGCATGTTCCAGTGCCTTGTGAATATCAGTCAGGTCTTCGGCATCATAAAAGTTTATCAGTCTATTGTTATCATTATACTGCCCGTAGGCGAAAAGCTCCTCTACCTCATCATTATATACATAGGCCCCTATGTTATCCGTATCTTCTGAACTGTGATAAAGAAAAAGTGCTGTCTCCTGGACATAATCAACCGCCGGTATTCCGAAGGATTCATAATTCATGCTGCCTGACCGATCCAGCAAAAGGATCCTGCCGGGCGGATTGATTTCATCAACCTCCCTAAGCTCAACGGACGGCATTCCGGTGAAATCAATGACAGGTCTTACACCGCCCTGATGGTGGCCGCAAAGATCTGTCTGGTATTTACATACTGTTGACCAGCCATCGAGGGCATAGGGCTTTTCCGTTCTGGTGCTGTAAGGTCCGTCATTACCGGAACTTGCATCATCCAATAAAGTGGGATCAAGCACTTCAGAGATATCAGTCCCGGGATTTAAAAGGTCCTCATATATAACCGATATCTCATGATCATCATGGTCACACCACATGAATGGTCTGTCGGCCGTATAGCTTTGCATTAGTGTATGAGCACATTGTTGTGTAACTCCCACCCCGAATTGGTCGTCGTTACCATCGGCATCGGTATCGACACCCGGAATATAGCCATAATAATAAGGCGAATCGCCTATTCCATCACCATTAGTATCACGAGCGGTACGCGTTTTTATATATTCATCCTGAAGCCCGTAAAAATAATGGCTGAACTCATGTGTAAGATTATTGTCGACATGGGTCCTCAGGCCTCCGTTAATATTGACATGTATGGATTGATCTTTCCAACCGTTTCTAATTGTCCAATAGTCAAAAATATCGACAGGTTTCCACCTGATATCCGCATAATTCCAGGCCCTGGAGAAATTTGCCGCATTATGATCGATGATGATCACCCTTCTAATGTAATGTTTTTCCTCCGTCAATTCCCAGACATGTTCCGCAAAGGCCTGAAGGTCCCTGGAAAGTTTTTCTCTCCCTGTGGAGGTTGTACCGGCGGAATCGGTAACATTATCATCAAGGTCCCCATCATAGGAAAGGGTAAGGGTTATGCCTCCATCCGATCCTACACTGGCACAAAAGACCGTTTGAGCCAAAATAAAACAGAAAATAAGGTTCAATAATAAGAAAAGCACAGATAATAATACGAACAGGTTTTTTTTAAAAAACATTTTTTTCCTCCTTAGTTAAATATTGATAATTGTATAGCTGCAATAATTTTTTCTGAAAAAATTATTCTGAAGACTGGGTGTCTTCTTATATTGCCTGAGATCTATATCATGGGATCTATATGAAGGATACAGCAAGGGATATACCCAATAGCGTAAAAGTCCCAAAACATAAGCCAGATAGGCAATTTGAAAATTATAGCGATATTTTTTTGAGGTTATTCAGGAGGGAGTTTTATTAGAAAAAAACAAACAAATAGAGGAAAAAATTTTGCAGACTCTCAGTAATATAGGAGGTTTAAACTTTATTGTTAGAAAAAAACTAATATTGGCATAAATCTAATACTAGCCATCAATTTTTAGTATTATCTTTCACATTTTCATTCGATAGTGTTTTTTATATTCATTTCATTACAGCTTCATCAAGTTCTTCCCAGAATCTTTTCCGCTTTTCAGAATCCGGCTCCGATTTTGTCGGAAACTCCAAAAAAGGCACTTTGATATTATCCAGTGCAAACTCTTCAGACAAAATCTCAACCATTATTCCCATCAACACCGGATCGTTCGGGTCCGGTTTATCAACAGGATTAGGGGATTCCGTCTGATATCTGTTAATTTTGTGTTTTCCCCAGTGGATCCCGCAGGTCGGGCTATTCTCGAGGCCTATATACCCAACAAGACGGTATTTATTCTTCAAAAACTCCCTAACCATCAATATGGGGATCTTAAGCAGTTCCTTGCAGTGGTTTCTAAAAAAGATATTATCATATTGCTGCCTTCCCTGTGGATTGCGCATTAAACCCATAGCAGTCGTTTCCGGACAGGGATACTGTATGATACCTATTTTTCGAGTCATTAAAAAATCCGTCAGCTCGTGAGATAAGGGGAAGTTTTGCCCTAAAATAT
>JBLIRS010000048.1:0-14162 GCA_049472415.1 bacterium
CGCCAACTAATTCGGTTCTCTCTTCGTCGGGATAGAATTTAAACATCGTGCCCTGATAATCGAAACACCAAAAAAACTGATTCGGTGTGCGGCGTGCCGTATAGGTGCGCAGGCTTGTACAAAGCCCGGAAACAGGATTATGGTGACCGGAGAATTGGGGTCTGCTATGTTGGGCTTTGAAATTCTTGAAGATATGAAGAAAATTGGGAAGATGGAGAAGAAGACTGAGAAGAAAGATGGTGGATCGAATGATTTGAAAAGGATATGTGACCTTTTCATTCATCCTGTCCCCAGGATTAAGGAGGCCAGGGTGATTGCCCAGAAACACTTGGCTACTTCCATGATTGATTTGAGTGACAGCTTATCTCAGGACCTTAACCATATATGCCGTTCTTCAGAGGTCGGGGCAAGGATAAAGAAGGAAGCCGTTCCCATTGCACCTGACGTGAAAAAATTAGTAACTGCAAGGAGAAAAGATCCCTTTTTGTATGCCTTAACAGGCGGAGAGGATTATGAACTGCTTTTTACTGTGAGGCCTGAGGATGTTGAATTGACAAAAGAGCTTGTTTTAAAAGAGGCAGGGACCTATGTTTATGAAATTGGTGAAATATGCCCTGCCGAAGATGGAATTATTTTAATCGATGAGATGACTGGTGATGAAAAACCTATAATGCCGTCTGGATTTAATCATTTTACAACTTTTAATGAGAGTTTTTCCTAAATTTTTAAATTCTTGAATGAGGAGTTTTATCTGCATATTGGTGCTCGTTGAATTATGGAATTATATGATATAAACCGGATTGATACCGTACTGAAACATGAGTTTGGTCACCTTTTTGTTCCTGAGGGAAGAGGAATAAAAGGTGATCAGTTGATATATGAGGGGAGACTTAAACAGGATACTGTTTCATCCCTGGTATTATTGGTTACCAGATTTAAGGAAATCGGATATGATGTTAGTATCCTCGGGACCGGACCCAGAATAATCCTTAAATTTACATTAAGTCTACAGGATATTGTTACATATCAGGCAGCCGCCAAAGAGGAAAAATTTGGCCTCCATATCCTGCTTTTCTTTATAACGTTTTTAAGTTCCTTATGTGCCGGATTAGCGCTCAAATTAAATATTTTAGATATCGTTATTCTTGTTAAGGTTATTATCAAGGACCCCCTTAAGATCTGGATGGGGTGGCCATTTGCAATTCCTTTGATGATGATCCTCATGGCACATGAAATGGGTCATTATATCTTTGCATTAAAGTATAAGATTCGGGCCACTCTCCCCTATTTTATACCCTTTCCGAATATCATAGGTACCATGGGCGCTGTCATAAAGATGAAATCACGTATCCCAGATCGAAAGGCTCTTATGGATATCGGGATGGCAGGCCCCTTGGCCGGCGCTTTTCTGGCAATACCAGTTACCATTATCGGACTCAAGCTGTCAACTATTACAACCGTCACTGCTTCTTCCAATTTGACAGGGGTGTACATGCTGGGAGACTCGCTTCTTTTCAAATTTCTGACCTGGATCGTCCATGGCAGTCTCCCTCCCAATGGCAATGTAATCATTCATCCCATGGCTTTCGCAGGATGGGTGGGCCTGCTGGTCACGTTTATGAATCTTTTTCCGGCAAGTCAATTAGACGGCGGACACATTTCATATGCGCTTTTCGGACCTGTGCACAAAACAATAGGTAAGATTACATGCTTTGTATTTGCCATTATGGGTTTATTTTATTGGCCCTGGTTTATCTGGATGCTTTTTGTGTTTTTTATCGGCCTGGGCCATCCGCCACCGGTTAATGATATTGAACCCATTGGCACCAAAAGGCGAATATTGGGAATATTATGCCTGGTGCTTTTTGTGTTGACTTGCATACCCCGGCCTTTCTATGGGGATGAATTGCCAACCAGCCTTGTTTCTCTCATCAAGGCACTGGGTGGGATTGGCGGCATATGCGTCGTTATTGGGGTTTGTTATAAAAAAGTGCAAAATGTAAAATAAAATCAGTAAATATAAGCCTTTTGAAGTGAAGTAAAGTAAAGAAGAAGGACTATCTTGTCCGTTGCAATCCCTTTGTAACAGGACACCATTTCTCTGTATGACTCCATTTGAATTTTGTACAGTCTTGCCTGCTGATCCATGAAGACATCTTTATTATCGTTTTTGTCTTGTTGTACGGTCTTATAGTCAATTATCCACCATCTTTCTCCATCAAAAATGAGACGGTCGATGATTCCGGAGCGTATGATATGATTGGAGGGATTATCCTCGACAGCCCATTCAGTATATGCCTCCTTATGATCCGTTTTAAGTATCCAAGAACATGTTTTCTCATTTATGCAAAGGCACACTTCCTCAAGGATAGACCCGGCCAGTTGGTCTGCCTCATTTGATGAGATTCCTTCAGCATAAAGCGCTCCCTCAATCTCTTTTTTGGATGGCAGGGAACCACCCCTTGATAGTGCGGCAAGGATTCGATGAATGATAATTCCCTTAACCCTGACGTGTTCTTTGCCGACTATGTTTTCTCTTGATGAAGCTGCTTCCATGGGATAGGATTGGAACCCTTCTGATTTTGACTCCGAGGGAGTAATTACTTTATAGAGAATGGATTCAGGTTTAAATGAAAAGGGTTCAGGAAAAGGCTTCGGAACGGATTCAGGAATAGATTCGGGAAAAGCTTCCATAACAGGCTCAGTAATAGATTTGGGAAAAGGCTCCGGAATAGATACAGCAACAGGTTCGGGGACAGTCTCAGGGATCGGGACAGAGGGCCGTAAAGGAGAAGACTTTTCCAATAAAGAGGAGGGATTTAACTGAACGGAAAGATCGGTATTTCCGGCTTTCCATAGACCTTCCTGATCATGGGATTCCAGTTCCCATTCTCCTATACCTTCATGTATGAGGAGATATGAAAGAGGTGAATCCTTGCATCTTACGGAAAGCCTCCCGTTCTTAAACAGGGATATGCCTGAAAGATAAAGGCCCTTTTTTGCCCTTGTAACAGCCACATAAAAAATTCTTTTTGATTCCGCGATCCTTTTTCCGTCTATTCTGGAAAGAAGGAGTTTGTAAACAGGATCCTGAGATTCTTCTCTTTGATCCTTTTTCAGGGCCATGATATTTTCACCATAATGGTTGGTGTCCATTAGATAAGGAGGCTGATCAAAACGTCCTCCGCCCAGCGGGTCCCAGTCCAGGAAGGGACAAAAGACATGGTCGAACTCGAGTCCCTTTGCCTTATGGACAGTCATGATTGTTACTCTGCTCCGGGATGCTTCAGGAGGACTCGGCAGATAAGCACTTTCAAGGGCTACCTCGACCTTTTCCAGGGTTTCCTCAGGGATGAGCATCTCGCACTCATCCACAAGATCCAGGTATCGCATTATGTTTGAGACACTATCCGATCCAAAACGATTGGCAAGTTTATACGCTCCATCCATATTGAGCCAGACATTCTTCATGACTTTAGAGAGGGGATCGCGTCCAACCCTCATTCTGGCCCTTTTAAAGATTTCCCACCATGTCCTGATCTCTTCTCCTTGAGATGATTTCACAAATCCTTCGATCTTGTCAGCCCATAGAGTGCTCGGCTGATTCCGGATCATGCAGAGAATATCAGGAATGCACCAGCACCAGGGAGATCGCAGAAGCACTGCGTATGCAAGGTCATCGTGCGGCCGTATAAGGGCTTTCATCATCTGATGCATACTCAAAACCTCTATTTTGTCAGTAAGCAAAAGCCCTTCCGTAACCATAACGGGAAATCCCATATCACGGAAAGCCTGAAGGTACAAAGGTATTCGCGTTCTGGCGAACAGAAGGATGCCGATGGTTTCGCCCTCATCAATCCTCCGGTCTAATTCCATTACACTGTGCGCGAGCCAGTTTGCTTCTGTGATCTGAGGATCTTTCACCATTTCGTTTTGAAAGAAGAGTGCCAGTGAGAGTTCCGATTGCCCTTCTATGCTTGCAGTAGCAGGAGAATAGGGAACCTCGTCCAAATCCTCTCTTGGATGGACCATGATGGTCTTTTCGAAAATATCGTTTGTCCATTCCACCAAACCGGGACAGGACCTGAAATTGTGCTTGAGTGTTATGGACTCAAGCGGGAGCCTGCCTTTCCCGGAGACGGGCAGCCCGTCTTTTGCCTCAATAAACAGCGAGACTTCTGCCTTTCTAAAGCCATAAATGGATTGCTTGGGATCTCCAACCAGAAAAAGTGTCCTTCCATCACCACGTGTCCAACCGTCACAGAGGTTTTGCAGAAGGTCCCATTGATTCCTGCTGGTATCCTGAAATTCGTCTATGAGGATATGGTTGATCCTGCTGTCCAGGATCATCCGTATATCAGGGACTTCTATATTATTAAAAACCTTTAAGCATGCTATCTCCAGGCCGACGAAATCTATAACGCCCATCTGCCAGCATGTCTCCTGCCAAGCGGAGATAATCTCCCCCATGAGGATGATGAGGTCATAGATGGACTGTATCTGCCAATCATCATATCCATCTATGGGTAATGTCTTCAGCTCCTGGAGGATATCGCAGACATCTTGAGGAAGGACACGGATCCATTCATCCGCATGCGTTTGCTTTAAACATTCCTTAAATGCCTTGTCCTGTGAAAATCTTTTTCTCGCCTTTCCCTCTTTAGTGGTAAGAAGATCAGCCAGAAACTGCCATTGCGAAAGCGCCGGCCATGCAGCATCCGGGAGAAGATCCATCCGTCTATAATTATCAGGGACTTTATTTATAGGTATTTCATTTATCTTATCCAGGCATTGGGCAAAATCCTTCCAGTTCTTTCCAAGATCAGTAGAAAGCAAGGATGTTCGCGCCTTTTCCAGAATCAGGTTAATCAAATTCCCTATACCCTTATTTAGCATCTCTTTCAAAGAATGCATATCAGGGTGGAGGCTTACAAACCTGATGAGGTCTTTGAGGTAGTCTCTTCTTTTTATCAGATTGATACAATCCGCCCGTAAACGGGACCAGTTGTTATTTGTCCTCAAAAGCCGGTTTTCAAGGGACGACCTTTTTGGATCGCCCTCTTCCAGGGCCGCAATCCTTGAAAGGGTCTCGTCCGCGACCTGCTTGAGAATCTCCTCATACTCAACCCCTTCTATTATAGAAATGTCAGGGGGAATCTCTGCCTCTAGAGGTGATGAGCGGACAATTGCCAGGCAGAGACTGTGAAATGTCATTATCCTGAGCCCTTCAGGGGAATAAATGAGGTGAAGATTGTCTTTGTGACGCTTAAGCACCTTTTTCGCGATCACAACTTGATTCGAATCTATTTCAGTCCCTTCCTCGGCCATAAGGAGGGCATTCCATATCCTCTGTCTCATCTCCCCAGCGGCCTTGTTTGTAAAGGTAAGGGCAAGTATCTGAAAGGGATGGTCCGAGCTTGCAAGGAGTTTCAGGTAGCGTTGAGTCAGTAATGACGTTTTGCCGGCACCGGCGGGTGATTCGCAATGTATGCTTTTTGTGCAATCAAGCGCAATTTCCCTTTCCTTTTTATCCTGTAAAATATACGTTTGATTTGATAACATACTTTTAACCTTTATTTCCACTTACTAACTCATAACCACAAAGGACCCTTACAGGGCAATTTTTGCATGCGCCTTCATCCTTTCTAGTGGGCGCAGGTATCGGAGAAGGCCTTATATCCCCTTCCTCCAGTTTATTAAAAAGCTCCGAAACCCTTTGTTCCCATATTAACATTATTTTTTTCCAGTCCTCTTCTGTGAATGAAGGCTCAAAAAGCCTTATCTTCCCTTCTGAATCAAGTCTTATGTAACCTCCGGTGACAGCAGATCCGGCTGAGGCTGATATATGGGTAAGACTTTTTTGAACTGCCTGTATGTAAGGAAAAATCTGTGAAGCCCTTAATTCATCCAAATCTCTCATTGTAGGGATCTGTCCTGTTTTATAATCCCAGCAGATATAGCCGCCATCTTCCATATCCTTATCTATCCTGTCGATCCTTCCCGATATACTGATTTTATGGCCAGTTAATAAAAGGCCCGAAAATGGCACTTCCGAAGATAGCCAGAGCAATCCATTTTTTTCCCGGAATCGTTTTTCCTCCTCCAGCCATCTATATAAAAGTCCCATATTGTTTGTCCCCTGGTTCTCATCATCATTTATCCAGCGTTTTAATTCAACCCGCCAGGGAAATTGATCAGAAAGAGGCGAGAGAAGCGAGACAGCCTCTTTCTTTAATAGTGATCTTATCTTTTGCCAATCCTTTGTAAGGTCCAGATTTTTTTGACGGACCTCGTTAATAAACCTGGAAAGACATTTGTGAATCATGCTGCCCCTCGCGAGGGGGGATATTCCCGGTCCAGTCTCCTGTAGGGGCTTTATTTGGAGACTGTGAAGTGCAAAGAACCTGAAAGGACAGGCAATTCCATCCTCCAAAGAAGTGGCTGATACCTCTGAAGGTAGAGGTATGGCAGTTTTGCAGATCTCTATGGAAGGATCTATATATTGTTCTGCTGTTTTATCACTCATACCTTTCCTGGCCTGGGTAAGCCAGCGGCAACTTGACCATAGCGGGCTTTCCGTATTCCATAGGTCTAATGTGGCAATATCTTCTTCCTTTGGCCAGAAGGGGGATTGTACCAGGGGCTCTCCGTCTTTATGTTCCGGCCTGGAAAGGCTTATATGCGGGCTCGCGGCAATTAGCTTTTGAAAAAGGGTGTTCGCGAACCTGTACTGGTCTTCGGCAGTGCCTCCCTGGACCTTTCGTCTTTCTTCAGGGGACAGAAAAGGAAGAGACCTTGACGGTTGAGGTAGAAGGCCTGAAACCATCCCTGTGACAAAAAACCTGTCAAAGGACAGGCCACGGGCCTCGATCAGTCCCATAATCTGGAGCCCTTCATTCTCATATCCCCTTACACTGAAGAGTTTTTCGGTTGAAAAAAAGGAAAGCCACTGAAAATATCTCCCGAGAGACATCTCTTCATCACATAAATATCTTTTTATTTCTCCCATGCCTTCCTTGAGATGCTCCCATGCTGTCCGGTCCTCTTCTCCGGCAAATACAGGAAATCCCAGTTTTATCCATATCTCATGAATAAAATTGTCCCACTTGCTCACCTTGTTTTTGGATTTTTTATCATTCAGGATAGGGTTGAGAGTTGCTTTAAGGTTTTTAAGCACATCAGCCTCTTCCGGATAATCCCTTTTTACGGAGTTTGTTAAATGTTCCAGATTGTCGTTCAGATTTTCTCTTCTCCATATCCTGTCCAGCGCTGCCAGCTTATGCCGCCTGGCGGCCCAGATCCCGTAATAAGGAGATTGCAAAAGAGAAAAGATATGGGCACGGTCCTGTTTTCCCATTGCTATTCTTAAGGGCAGAATAGCTGCCTGTACAAGTGGTGATCGAATAAGCGGTTTTCCCATGGTTATGTTAAAGCTTGACCAGCCCTCCCCTGCCCTTTTTCCAAGGACATCTTCCAAAATCCTCTCGAATAGATTGCCATAAGTCTTCATGTCGGTTACTGCGATCCCGATGCAGTGCAAAGGTAATTTAAGAGAAGCCTCCACTGCCCGCTCCACAACCCATTCCACCTCCTGAATCGAGTCCGGGAGCATAGTGGCCTCCAGCCGGGATATATTGGGGGCTTGTGTTTCCAGATAAACTACATCTATAATTCTGTCAAGAAAGGAAAAAAAATCCTTTTCCAGAGGGGAGGATTGATCCAGACATGATAATATGATTCGTTTTGGAAGATCTATTTTTTTGAGATGAGTTTTTCCGTTCATTTCATTTGAAAGTATACGGTTTATATATATGGGTAATTCAACAGGATGTATAAACCCTTCATCCATCATATTCTTTTCAAAGATCCCGGTCACTTCCAAAGACCATTGAGCGAGCTGCTGAGTCAAATCCCTTTTGCCCGGTGACATTAAATGCCTTATAAGTATGGCATAGTTTTCGTCGAGATTATCCGCCAGAGAGATCCCTTCGTGGAATAACCCCGGGGGAGGAGCCTCTTTTAAAGCCCTTAGCCAGATTGAAAGTCGATTCCATTTTGATGCTGCTATATATTCCGGCCACATATTCGTCCACAGGGATTTTAACCAGGCATTAAGACTCATTGCCTTAATGGGCAGCCAGCAGCGGGCACCGGAGGTTAGTTTATATCTCCTGTATCTATGGATAATCTGGCGGGCCATTCTGCCTCCGGATGTAAGAACGATATCGTCGGGCCCGGCGTTATTGATAATCCATTCCTGCAACTGTTTTGTACTCTTAAAGTAAAAATGATCCATAAAGAGATCATAGACCAGGAAAACATACGGATTCAAGTCCTGACCATATAAATTGACAACATCTTGTTTTTCTGAAAGAGGTTGAGAAATTTAAAATCTAATTTTATTGATAATTTTAGCCGATAAATAGAATAGATGTGTTTTGTCCTGAAGAAATGTTGAACGGTTTTTCAATGTGGACTAAAGGAGGATTATATGTGCAGATGCTGGCCTTATGAAAAAATCTCTTCTAATAATCGTTGGATAAGGATTAAAGACAAAATAAGCAGGTTATGTCCTTTTACCATATCCGGTATATGGAATGTGTTAAAGCCACAGAGAGAGAGATAAATAGATTGATTTGTAGCCCCGGCAGGGTTTGAATTTTTAGTAAGATTTTAAAATAATTAGTAGGATATTAAAATAAAATGAATGATTCGGCAGGTAAAAATCAACCTCATGAAGGAAGTGAGGCTATAAAATCCAAGGTCTCACAAAAGCTGGGGAGGAGAAACAGGGGAAAAATAAAAATCCTGTTTAAAATCAATCTGATCCGTAGTGTTGATGAATCCAGGAAAGATATTCACCAGTTTTAATATGTTTAATCCATCCTTCGTGTTTTAAGTACCATTCCACTGTTTTTTCGAGCCCTGTTTTCAATGATTCCGTAGGTGTCCATCCCAGCTCGTTTTTTAATTTATTAAAATCTATGGCATATCTCCGGTCATGCCCCGGACGATCCTTCACAAAGGTTATCAATTCTCTTCTTGAACGATTTTTGTGAAGTTTTTTTGTTGTGTTATCCAGAATATCACATATCATTTCCACTATTTCTATATTTTCCATCTCACTATTCCCACCGATATTGTAAGTTTCACCTCTGCGGCCTTTTTTCATGATTGTCCAGATTGCTATGCAGTGATCCCTTACATATAGCCAATCCCTGATATTTTTGCCATCTCCATAGACAGGCAGGGATTTCCCCTCAAGGGCATTTAGAATCATCAAAGGTATCAGCTTTTCAGGAAACTGATACGGACCGTAATTGTTGGAACAATTGGAGATGGTTATGGGCAGATTATAGGTTTTATGATAAGCCCTGACCAGATGATCAGAAGATGCCTTGGAGGCGGAGTACGGACTATTAGGTTTATAAGGTGTTTCCTCTGTAAAAAAACCTGATTCCGGAAGGGAGCCGAATACCTCGTCAGTGCTTATGTGGTGAAAAAGGTGTACATGATTAAGACTCGCCCTTGCAAGCTCCAGAAGGTTGAAGGTGCCTACGATATTTGTCCGGATGAAGGCATCTGGGCTTACGATTGACCTGTCAACATGTGATTCGGCCGCAAAATGACATATGCTGTCAATTTCATGTTCCGCAAACACATTATTTAAAATATCATGATCGCAAATGTCTCCTTTTATAAATTTATATCTTGTACTATAATCTGTCTCGATATCTGAAAGATTTTCAGGGTTTCCTGCATAGGTAAGCTTATCTATATTTATTATACAGCCTGAAAAATCAGACTCTTTCAGGAGATATCTGATAAAGTTGGATCCGATAAAACCGCATCCCCCTGTTACAAGCATATTTTTCAATATTCAAGCCTTTCTTCTTTTTAGTGTTCGATATCATAAAGCTAAGTATTCATTGTTCAAATAGCTAACTTTAAATAATTATATAAATATATAATATGTTGACACATTTTGTAAAGGAATTGATAGGCTTAATACCGGAATTATATTTCAGGACAAAGGAGATGCATTAAAATAAGAATCAAATATAAAGCAAAGAGAGAAGAATTTACACGTATCTTTTTTAAGTTAATAATTTTTTTGACCGGTCTATAAGGATTCAACCCACTTCCACTCGAACTTTTGGCGCTTGACACTTTAGGCGCTTTAGCGCACTTACTTTTTAACTTTAGGCACCTGATTACACTTGTGCGCTTAACTTTTAGCCTTTTGAAGCTAAGCAGAGCAATTTTTTTAAAAAGGGAAGCTCAGCATCAGTTTCTGACAGGCCACACTCGAACAAATGGAACCTATCAAAGGTGTTTTCTTAAGAAAACGTATGAGCGAGGAGAATGAACGTGTTTTTTCTGCTGTATTGATAAAACATACGTTCTTTTCTTCTGCCTGAAGGGGGACCAGACTAGCTACCTGAGCCGGTGTGCCAATGGCCTCAATCTGATTGTCATCTGTAAACACAAAACGATATCGGATTTCTGTAATCCCATCTGAGTTTAATGTTACATTGGCATAGTAGTTTTTGCCATTAGAATAGTCTTTATCCAATTGATCGGTTTCTCTCATATTCAATTTTTCGCCGGGATCATAGAAATCACCATCAGAGTTTAAATCTATCCACAACTGGGTCAACAGAGGGGCCACACCTAATGGATGGGTATATTGTACCCTGAAAATAAGATTGTTTTCGCCCACCCAGATCTCTTCCGGATATACACCGTTCATTTTATAATATTGCTCTCCTGTCCAGGTAAGGGCCGGTCTGATGTTAGGGGCATCGCCATTATATGTAAGATCCAGTTTAGGCCGCACGTTAGGGTCTACCGCATTCGAAGAATAGATTTCAACATATTCGTTTCCACTTGGTTGCTGGGCACTGATTGTCCTGGAACTTACCAGTGCGATCCGGGTAGTGCCTCCCTTTGTTACAAGGTAGTTTGCATTGAGCGGACTTATAGTAATAGTATTTTTCTGGTTTATAGCAAAATCATTTGTGCTTAGACTGCCTCTGATTGTTCCGGAAGTTGCTCCCCAATCAGGGTTCCATAACGGCTCGGTCCAAACAGATTCGTATACCTGTATATTAAAGTTCTCCTCCCCTGGATCGATATGTTTGGCCTTGCCATAAAAACTCAAAGTCGCTGAGGTGATGGTTGCGTCGTACGGAATGCCGGAAGTATCAAAGGAAAGAAATCCTTTAAAGATTTCATAATTAGCTGTAAAGGTCTGTCCGACCCTTATTGTGTCACCAAGTGATGTTGTAGTGAATGTGTTTCCTTTTGAAGATCCACCTATGTCCGGTTCCGCGTCTATGGCTCCATACGCACCTCTTTTGCCGGGTGATTTATTGGAATTGAGCACCCATTCAAATCCCCTATTGCCTCCACCCAGGGCGCCTCGATTGAATGATTTGTTACCAAGTTCGTATGAGCCATAGGATGAACCTTTTGACTTCAATTCACCATCAAGGGAGCCGCTTACTACACCATAGGAATGACTTTGCGCGGATAATGGCGATACAATAAAAAATAAAATAGTAATAATGGAAACTATAATTCCAATAGTCTTGATCGATACTGCGTGTTTCATTTCTTTTCCCCCTAAAAGAGCCTAGTTAATAATGCCTTAATTGTTATCTTTCAAAAACATTCAATAAAGCTACTTTCCGCAACCTCTCTCTTAAGAGTACTAAAATGTAATAATTTTTTTATTTTGTCTTTATTTTATGAAGGCTTCCTTGTAATTTTAATAGAATAAGTTGATGGATGGTTTAAGCCTTCATTTTTATATCGACTATTCCATAAAAAAACTTTACTTTTTTATAAGCATTTTCTATTCCCTTACTAAGCAGGTATTTTAAGGCCTAAAATACGCATAAATTGATTTATGCGTATTCAAAATTTTAACAATGATCAATTTTTATACAGCCGGGAGTTGTTTTAATGGTTAAGGATATCAATACGTATATGTTTTTATTTTGATGAGTAGAGAAGTTTTTTTGAAATGGTAAAATATAAAAGGAGAAATGAAAAAGCATTATATTCGAAGCAGTGAAAAATCTGAGATAAAGGCCATTGAGGATTGAAGGGATCAGCAAAGTGATCCCTTCAATCCCATGCCCAGGAAGACCGTAGTTACCTGATTGAACTCGTTCATTGACTTTTATATAGTGTATGGGGGGCCCTTCGGAGAATGAATTTAAACCATAAAGTCATCTCTCCGGTTTGTTATATCAGTTTTGATTGGTATCACATAACTCGATATCATCTACAAGGCCGCTGCCATAAATCATAAAATTATTTATATAAAGGATAATCTCTCCGGCTTGAGCCTCTGTAAGATCGGCCTGCAAATCACGTTCGAAACTGTGCCATTGACCGTCTGCCACATTTGAGCCTATTCCGTGATGTACATAATTCCCGGTTCCAAGTGTATTAAAATCAACTGGTGTATAATAAATATATTTATCCCCTGTTGTTGTATGCACATTAAAGTAAACCACAAAATAGTCAGAATATTTCATGCTCCATTTTGCCATAAGTTGGCTGGCATTTTTCAATTTACTACCGTTTTCGTTTTGGAAAAGATAGCAATAATCTCTGTTGACACTTCCAAGCTCAATCACATGACTTTGGCGATCGGAATCGAAAACGTTGGCTATCCATGCATTCGAGGGATCTTTGTCATAAATGATCCACCCTGTTGTATAGCCGTCTTCTGCATCTTCATAAATCGTGCAATCCATAATGGAATCTTCAACAGGGGTTACAGTAATGCTTATAATGGCAGTGTTGGAATACACAATTCCATCATAGACCTTGAAGCTAAAGCTGTCCGATCCGGCAAAATTGTTATTGGGTGTATATGTTAGCTTAGGTGCTGTTCCTGATAATGTACCATTGGAAGGCTGAGTAACAATCGTATAGATCAGGATGTTCCCTTCCACATCGCTGCCTGTCAGGCTTATAGCAAGAAGAGCTGTGTTTTCATAAGTGTCAAGGGACTGTGAGTCAGCCACAGGTGCATCATTCACAGGAGAGATATTAACAGTAACCGTTGCTGTAGTGGAATAGGTTTTGCCATCGTTAACCTTGAAGCTGAAGGTGTCCGTACCATTTATATCTTTGTTCGGTGTATATTTAAAGGCGCCCGTAGAGGCATTAGTTATAACTGCAATTCCTTTTGTACCATTGGCTACTATGGAATAGATCAGTCCATCTCCATCGATATCGCTTGCAGAGAGGGTTTTATTTATTGCCACATCCTCCTGCGTGGCGAATATCTGGGCATTGGCTACAGGAGGATCATTCACAGAGGTTATAGTGATGCTCAAAGTAGCAATATTGGAATCCCCATGCCCATCGTTGACCTTAAAGGTGAAACTGTCAGACCCGTAATAGTTGGCAGTGGGTGAATAAGTTAGATTGGGAGCCGGGCCTGATAATGTTCCATGGGAAGGCTGCGTCATGATCGTATAAGTTAGAGGGTCAAGGTCAGGATCTGACGCAGTGAGTATTATTGCTTTGGGTGTGTCCTCAGACGTTGTTATGGATTGATTATAGGCTATAGGTACTGAATTTAAAGGTGTATTATTGTTAGTAGCACTGGGCATGTTAGATAACATAAGGATGTTACACAACATGATATCATCAACCCGCCCGCTTCCATAAATCTTAAAACTGTTTACCGCCAGGATAACTGTCCCGGGCTGAGCCTCTTCAAGATCAGCCTGTAAATCACGCTCGAGGCTGTGCCATTGACCGTCTTTTACATTTGAGCCCAGTCCTTGATGTATATAATCCCCCAGCCCAAGTGCATCAAAATCATCCGGCGTATAGAAAACATATTTATCTCCTGTTGTAGTCCTGATATTAATATAAATTATGAAATAGTTGGAATATTTCATGCTCCATTTCGCTATAAATTGACTCGAATTATTCCATCCGCTCCCGTCTAGGTTTTGTAAAAGGTAATTATAGTCTCTATATTCCCGTGAAAGCTCAATAACACGGCTTTGACGATCATTATCGTAAACATTGCTGATAGAAGCACCTGAAGGATCTTTGTCATAAATGATCCACCCTGTTGTATAGCCGTCTTCTGCATCTTCATAAATCGTGCAATCCATAATGGA